>JAYVFX010000721.1:0-4420 GCA_043772795.1 Deltaproteobacteria bacterium | reverse complement strand
GGGAAGGAGATCTCGCCTGCAAGTGATCCGATTATCCTTGGGCGGAGTAGTATCTGCACGATCGTGCTCCATGATGCGGCCTCGTCTCGCCGTCATTGTAGTATTGAACGGCGCGGGACTGATTATGTGTTGACCGATTTGCAAAGCGGTAACGGCACGTTTGTGAACTCACCAGGGACCCGGATCAACACACCATATACATTGCAGGATGGCGACGAAGTCATCATCGGAAAAAGCCGAGTTCGGGTAGAATTATTTGTCCAAGCCGACGAAGACGATGCGGCGAAAGCCCCGGTATCGCCACCCGCAGCTATTGGCTCTACAAGTTCGGCACCAAGTGACGATGCTCCCAGGGCAAATCTCGCTCGTCCGGCGCAGACGATTCCACCCGTCGCTGGCACAGGACTCGATGCCATTCGTCAACCGGACGTGCCGATTATTGTCACTGTCGTCAGTGGCCCAAACCGCGGGATGGTCTACTCTCCGGCCCGCGAAGTATTTTCTATTGGACGTGCAACTACCTGTGATATTACGCTGACCGATTCCATGGCCTCGCGCGTACATGCCACTATCAAGCGGGAAGCAGGAAAGTATCGTCTCTACGATGAAAATAGCGTCAATGGCGTTTATCTGCGGACTCAGCAAAACCGCGTCTACCACTCCAATCTATCTGACGGTGATACGATTTATCTTGGTCAGAGCCAATTACGCGTAGAGATCCACCTCACACCACCACCTATTGCACCCGACAACGAGGATGCCACGCGGATCTCCGGTACCGTTGGTGGAAAAAATTTTACCTTCACTCTGAGTGCACTCGGCAGTGGTGCACGAGCAGCACAGACAGACGAAGCGACCCCGGTCGTCACTGGGCAAAGCAGCGCCACAACGCCCGAAGAAGCGACCAGTGTTGTTCCTCAGCGCGTTGCCGAGCAGATTGGTCCAAAGATTTCACTACGAGTCATAGAGGGAAAGGATCAAGGGACCGTCTTCACACCGCCACCGGAAGCGGAACGTTGTACGATTGGCCGCGGAGAACAAGCAACCTTTCGCATACAGGACCGCGGGGCATCGCGTATTCACTGCGCTATTGAAATTTCCCCTGCCGGATTTTTTCTGGTTGATGATGGCAGTCTCAACGGCACCTTTGTAAACCAAGGCCCTGAACGGATTACACAGGTAGCGCTCAAGGGCGGAGAGGAAATTCAGGTAGCTGATACGCGGTTGAAGGTCGAAATTACGCTCCCCGAAAACATAGCAGCCGGAGACGTTATCGAGGAGAAGACAGTCCACGTGCCATATCGTCCACCGGCATCTCCACCTCCAGCAGCGGAAACACCGCCAACACCGCCGAGCCCACCAGCGCCAGTTGTTGTACTCACACAACCAGCAACTGAAAATGTCAGGTCACGTTCTGCGGCGTTCAAAGATCGCTTGGCGACCATTGCTAAACAGAGTGGCATCACGCTCCGACCGTTCACTGTTCCTGGAACGCCACGACAATGGGCCGCGCTTGTGCTTATGTTATTGGCATCCCTCAGTTCATACGGTTTTGCCGTGCTTGGTCGGCAAGCCTATTTTGCTGGTGGTCCAATCTCGGAAAGTCACGCTAAACTTGAACAGCAATGCACGTCGTGTCATCCAACGTGGGGTCTCCGGCCAGTAAATGCCACGTGCGCTGCGACAGACTGTCATGCGGACAAATTGAAGATCAGAGATAACATCCGTGACGATTGCGTGAGTTGTCACACCGAGCACCGGGGCCGCACGTTCGCTATCAAAGGTGGAGAAGAACAGTGTTGGAGCTGTCATAAAGTCGGGCTGAATGTCCGCGCGTACGCGGATCGCCCCATGGGGGTGTATCATACCCAGGTCTTTTCCGTGGCTGAGCAGCTTGTCCCACAGCCGGGGAAAGTTCCCACCCAGGGGATACAACCGGCGGCACTCTCAACGGCTCGGGAAAACTGGCTGAAAGATTTCTCCGCTCAGCCGACCGGACTCAAGTACGCCCATGCAGTGCACGCGGCAGATATTTTAGCAAAGAACAAAAAACAGGAACAGTGCCTGGATTGCCACGTCAAGCTTCTGAATGAAGAATTTACGCCGTTTCCAACTCACTCACAGTGCATTGACTGTCACAAAGAGGTCGGCAACAAGGATCCGCAAGTTGCCAAAGCCAACGCCTCGGACAAATGCTTACTGTGTCATACCCAGCAAGACGGCGGCGTCACACGCGTGCAGCGCACGATCAACTACGTCGTTTTCCGGCATAAGGATCATGGGCAGACATCAGGAGGTTGTCTCGGCTGCCATGGCTCAATAAAAGGAGAGACGGCGTACCGCCCCATCGAACGATCTGCAGCGTTATATCCCATACCAATGGACGCGTGCTATTCCTGTCACAAGGACAAAAAAGTCACCACCGCCATCAAGTGTTTGGATTGCCATCGCCAGCATCACAGCTATCCAGCGAGCACCGAATTAGTTCAAGGATGGTTTGGCAACCTTCCTTTCAGCAGCGTCTTGCTTACTCTGGTCGGATTGGTAGGCGCGATGGGTGCGTACACATATATCGACATGCGCCTCGCCCGTCGCTGGTTAGCCTCACTCGAAGAACTCCCAGCTGCTCCTGCCGACGGGGCAGCTGCAGCTCCTGGCGCTCAGGGCGCTGGGGCAGCACCCCCACCGCCTCCCGCAGGCGAAGGTGGTGTCCTCCCCTATCCTACTGTTGATGCAGCCACCTGCATTTCGTGTAGCAGTTGTTATGACTCGTGTCCGACCAACGTCTTGGTAGGTGACCACACCACGCACAAGTCCACGGTAGTAAACCCCAGTGCGTGCAAATCGTTGACTGAAGGCTGTACGATCTGCCAGGATGGCTGTCCGACCGGCGCGATTCGCGTGACGACCGCACCATTAGTAAAGGAAGTCGAACGTCCACAGACTGACCAACATAACGAGAGCAATCTTCCTGGAGTCTTCCTGGTTGGCGAAGTCATCGGGGCCTCACTGATCAAGAAAGCGGTAAACCAAGGAGATCAAACTGTTCGTTATATCGGCAATCGTAAACCTCGCGTTGCCGAGGCGCAGTATGATGTCATCGTCGTTGGTGCCGGTCCGGGTGGACTTGCGGCCGGACTCGAAGCGAAGCGATTGGGGCTGCGGTATTTGATTCTCGAACGTGAGAGCATTGCCAGCACGATTCAGAACTATCCTCGCGATAAAGCCGTGCTGGCCGAGCCGGTGTTATTGTCCATCTATGGCTTACTACCAATGATGGACGCAAAGAAAGAAACCCTTGTCGACCTGTGGGAAGATATTGTTCGTAAGAGCCAACTGCAAGTAAACGTTCATGAAGAAGTCACCGAAGTGAAAAAGACCGACAACTTGTTTACCGTCACAACGATCAAAGGCTCATATCAGACCGCGTATGTCGTTCTGGCGACTGGAACCCGCGGGAACCCGCGGAAGATTGGTATCAAAGGCGAGGACAATCCCAAAGTCGCCTACAACCTTATCGATGCGGCCGAATGGAAAGGGAAGAACGTACTCGTGGTCGGCGGCGGTGATAGTGCGATTGAAGCTGCGGTCGCCTTGTCCAACGAACCGGGGACGACGGTGACATTGTCCTATCGTCGTGGAGAATTCAGCCGCGTCAAACCGCGCAATGAGCAAGCAATTAAAGAACAGGCAAAGGCAGGACGACTGACATTGCTGTTTAACTCCAGTGTTACCGACATTAATGACAAGACCGTGAAAATAAAAGTCGGCGATGACGTACGCGAGCTAGAGAATGACGCTATCTTTGCCCTGATTGGCGCCGATCCGCCAAAGGCCTGGTTGGAGAAGATGGGGGTCAATTTTGTCATCATTAAAGAGACGGTCGGAGGTGGGTGGTAAGAGAAGAGACTCGGGCATGAAATCTAGGCATCACGGTTTTTCTTCGGGTCCTCCCGGGAAAAGGAAAGGGGGTCAGATTTTGAATTATAACTTCTGCACTGCAGCCGGTATGGGCATAGAACACAACTGATGATTCAAGACTTAACCCCTGTATCTCCGCTTAGCAGTAAAATTTATTCAGGGGCAGATACGCCGCCCGTGGCACCCGGCGTTCTACACGCTGATGAGGAAGAAAATAGGCTTGATGTCAAAGTAAAGACCTGACCCCGATTCCTTTGTTCGCAGTCCACTCCGTGAACGGGTACGGCGGTAGCGACGGCGCCGCAACACGATACCAGTTTCCGTGCACGGGTGGAGTCAGTCCTTGCTGTTAAAGTAAAGACCTGACCCTAATTCCGTTTCGATGAATGCACCTCACACACCGAGATCGTCCAAGGGACTAGGCACGCCCTGGCCACCCTGCTGGAGGACGTGGGTATAGATCATGGTGGTGGCCACATCATTGTGCCCGAGCAATTGC
>JAYVFX010000720.1:0-18161 GCA_043772795.1 Deltaproteobacteria bacterium | reverse complement strand
ATGCCGGAGATGGACGGGTTTGCCGCAACCGCAGCGATTCGTCAATCCGAAAGCACTGCTGCGCATACTACGATCATCGCACTCACCGCCAATGCGATGGAGGGAGACCAGCAGCGCTGTCTGACGGCCGGCATGGATGACTACCTCAGCAAACCATTTACTCAGGAAAAGTTGCGGAAGGTGTTACGTCGCTGGGCAACGAGTCCGCGCCCTCAACCCGTCGCCGCAAATGTTCCCTCGCCTACGAACAACGTCGTACCTCCATCCCCCTCGTCCCCATTCCCAGTACTCGAGGAAACTGCCCTCGCACAATTGCGGCGGCTGCAACGCCCCGGTCAGCCGAGTATCGTTCACAAATGTATTTCGATGTACCTGACAGAAGCACCGATTTTGATGTCTGCCCTTTGTAAGGCAATAACTAATAATGATAACCACGCATTACGAGAGGCTGCCCACAGCCTCAAGAGCAGCAGTGCCCAAGTCGGTGCCTGCCGATTCTCGGAACTGTGCAAAGACTTGGAACAGATGGGACGGGCGCAGGCCGTTACCCAAGCTGCTCCACTCTTGCCTACCGTGCAGGAAGTCTATGACGCATCGTGTCAAGCACTCAACGCCATCTTGGAAGCTGAAACCTCGCCAGCACCGACCGCGTTACGGGTCGTTTCAGCCGTCATGATGGAAAACTCCGCGCCAAGTAGACAAGAGACCGTCACACAGAAAACTACGCCTCCGGTCATTCTCCTCGTTGAAGATAATCTCGTGAATCAACAAGTGGCTCTCAACATCTTAGAAAGTATGGGGTATCAGACCGACATAGCCGACAACGGCCGCATTGGCCTGGAAGCGCTCAATCGCAAATCCTATGCCCTTGTCCTCATGGATTGCCAGATGCCCGAAATGGATGGGTTTGCCGCAACCCGCGTGATCCGTGAGCGCGAATCCATATTACATAATGCAAAAGAAAAACGCCTGCCGATCATCGCGTTGACTGCGAATACCCAGCCAGGGGATCGCGAACAATGCCTAGCGGCCGGTATGGACGATTTCATAGGCAAGCCGTATAGCCAGGAGGAGTTACAAGCCGCCGTGCAGCGCTGGTTACCCGCACCGTCACAACTAAGCGACGCAGCCTAATAGTTTGTTATTAATAAAGTTGTGACAACGGCAATACACAACAAGCGGAGGACAGTCATCTCATGAACAGAGGCTTCATCGTAGGATTATGCGCCGTGTTACTCTCCGGAGGCCTCCTCCTGAGTTCAGGCCAATCACGTTCGGACAGCACCTACACACCCGGACTCGGAGAGATTATGGGCTATGTCCAAGTTCGCCACGCCAAGCTCTGGTTTGCTGGTGACAAAGAGAACTGGCCACTAGCGGCGTACGAACTCGACGAATTAAAAGAGGGCTTCGAGGATATTACCAAATTCCATCCTACCCACGAGAAAATTCCCTTTCCGACCGCACAAGCCCTCCATCAATTTATGGACCTTCCGTTGCGGCAACTGAGCGAAGCGATCGCACAGAAAAAGAAGGAAGAATTTTTGTCGGCCTTCGCAAACGTCAGTACGTCCTGCAATGCCTGTCACCAACAGTGCAATTTTGGCTTCATCCATATCCAGAATCCCAATACGCATCCGTACAGCAATCAGGACTATGGGTATAAGCCACAATAGTGGGCTCTGTCGTCAGACTTAGGAATGACGCGTAACAACTTCGAGATAACAACGACGTCCGTCGTTCGGGGACCTCTATTTAATCGCCAACTCTACGCGACTTCCCGTTACCGCATCTTTTTGCTCTGCGAAGATCGATTTCGGCTCAACCAAAAACAGCCGTCCAGCTTCAAGTTGACCGGTCTTCAGTAAGTAGTCACGCACCGTAGCAGCACGTTGCTTTGCGAGATCATGCAAGTCCTCGTCGGTCACCTCAATGTTCGTGAACATAAGCGTTTCCATCTCTTCCTGTGGGAGGTCTTTGGCAAGACCAACCACATTCCGTGGCTTAGGGAACGGCTCTTTCTTATACGCCATCGTCAGATACTTGAGATATTCGTCCGGCTCAATTTTCACTTCGTCCAACGAGGCGCTTTCACTATCTTTCTTGCCTTCGTCATTGAGCTTCTGGGCCTTGAGTTTGCGTTCAAACCGATAGAGCTTTAATCCATCAACGTCCTTCTCTTTCTCGGCATAGCCGGAAATATCAAGGCTCAAGGACGGACGATCAGTGAGCGCTTCACTCATTTTCTTCATTTTCTCTTGCGCCGGCTCATCTAACAACGCCCGGCCATAAGCAAACTCGACCTGATTCATTTCTTCACCGCCGCCACCACCGAGCGCTGCACCGATCAACGCGAACGGAGCCGTCGCGGATTTGGCAATCAGATTCGTCAGCACCTGAATGATCATCCCCCACACGCTAAACTGTGGATCATCAAGCGAACCCGTGAGAGGCAAGTCCAGCTTGATCGCACCGTTACGGTCCTTGAGCAAAGAGATCGCCAACTTGATGGGGAGCCCCGTGGCATCGGGACTAATGACTGAGTCACCAAAAGTGAATTGGTCGATGAGAACTTTGTTCTCGGCCTTGAGTTGGCGGTTGGTAATCAGATACTTGAGGTTGAGAGTGAGTTTTCCTTTCTCAATGGTATAACCTGCATACTTCCCCGCGTATGGCGTCATGGGGTTGAGATCGATGTCTTTGAAATCGACCGATAAATCGACAAAAAGGTCTTTACTGAAAGGATTGATCTTGCCGGTGATTTCGAACGGCGCAACGTTATCCAAACTCCCACGGAGGTTGACATCTGCGGGATCTGCACTTGTAGAGATCAGCGCAGACACACGACCGCCAAGTTGTGTCAGCTTGGCCGAGTAGTTGGGTTTGATGAAATGGTCACTGAAATCAACCGTACCTCCTTGAAGAGTAACTTTGGCAATCTTGATCGGATTCGACTCTCCTGTAGCGCTCCCAGCGGATTGTGCAGGAGGCGTGCTAGAAGTCACAGCTTGTGGAGTCCCTGCGGATTGTGCTGTCGGCGGTTGATCGACCATGATCCCTTGTACGTTGAGGGTCGTGTCAGGATTGATCGTGAGGCGCGAGTAGAAATCCGTCAATGCCACTTCGTTGATGTCTACCCGAAAGGGGCTAGTGTTAACGTTTATGCCGGTCACATATAGAGACTTCCATTTAAGAAAATCCTCTGAAGTCACTTTGTTGATAGTTGCGAGTTTGGTCACCGACGCCTGCCCAGCGTACGTCACCTTGAGGTCGGTCTCCCCTGCCGATTGGAGCGTCACATTCCCTTCTGCCGATGCAGCACCGCTCGTCAGGGCAATTTTCAGCTTATCCACAAAATAGGGGCGGAACGGTAGGATATCGAGGTCTTTGCTGCTCACCTTGAGCGTCGCTGCCAAAGGGCTCAGGCTCAGTGGACCATCCACGGCAATCGTCCCGCGCTTGTTGAGCGTTACCCGTAGAGCTGCTTTTACTTTATTATTCTTCTCAGTTGAGAAGTTTTCGAGCGAAATCGACAGGGGGTCGGCTAGTACAGTAACTGGCTGTGGTGGTACTTTATCGTCAAATCGTACGGCGTACTGATCGAGAGCAATCTTTTTCACCTGTACCAACCATGCAGGCGCGGGAGCATCTTTCGCGACCGGTGATGCGGGCTCTTTGCTGGTTTTCTTCCCTTTACGCGAGAGTACCACCGCCTTCTTTTCTGGAGCAGGCGCGGACGAACTTGGCGTCAAGGAGGCAAGATTCAGCATACCATTACTTTCTCGTCTGACCTGAAGCGCTCCCTTGCTCGTCGCTACTTCTCCAACCGTCACTGTTTGCTTCTCAACATCAATCGTCGTGTTCTTTACCGCCAGTGCAGGGATTTTCAGAAAGTCCTCTTTCTCACCACGTTTACGCAATCGTAACGCACTAAGAGTGACAGCGAGCCCAGAAAGCACGGGCGATGGGTTATTCTCCGGCCCTTTGGCGTACGCGTATTGCGTCGAGACATCAAGCTTGCCGTCCTCAATGTCGAACAGCAGATGTTTCGCGTAGTACGTGGCGTACCGATTCACAGGGATCTGCCGCAAGGAAACCGAGCCTTCGGCTTTTAGCGGTTCCCGCGACACTGTCCCACTTTGTTGAATCATCTCACCTGCATCACTTTTACCTGACACTTCAACTGTCACAGGCTTGGTTGCGTCAGTACTGACCTGACGGATAGCGATGTTGAGGTCGTCAAGCGTCGTCTGAAACGGCTTCTCCTGGGTTTCATCAATAAAAGTAACTTTGCCGTCAGTCAGGCGAACTTCAGAAATTTCGACGACCGTTGGCGCAGTATCAACTTTTTCCTCTGTCTCTGGCTGCTTTTTCTTTGTCTCTGTTCCCGTCTCTGTCTTCTTCTGCCCTGTCTCTATCTCCGTCTTTTGTTGCTCTGCTTTTTCCTCTGTCTCTCTCTCTGTCTTACTTTGCGCTATCTCTGTCTTTGGCTTCCCTGGCTCCGTTTTCTCCTCTACCTTCTGCTCTCCTACGAGGGTGGTCACATTCAGGATTCCGGCTTTATCGAGTCGGAGGTGGACTTCTGGGCTTTGCAAAAGAATCGTGCCAAGGTTCACCTGGCGACCAAAAACATCGAGTGACTCCACCGGTACGTCCAGCAGAGGGAGCGTCAGAATAGGATGATCTTCGACATCTGTAACTGCCAGTTGGTTCAGCCCAACTTTGCCATTGACGATCAGCGCAGGAGTTTGATCTTTTGGTTGGGTAAAAGACAGGGCGAGTTTGGTATTCAGGCTCCCAGAGTTCAGTTTGAAACGCAAATCGGCCGGAACATATTCTAGGTATTTGGGCAGCTCAACATTGTTGATATTCACGTCAAGTGAAGTTTCACGCGAGTCACTGAACGGTTTGCTGCGTCCAGTCAGCTCAATCGGCGTACCGTTCACCTTCACGGCAAATGAGGGCTCAGTATAGACATCAATGGCATACGGGAGGTTCGAAAGAAATGGAACGCCAATGTTTAAATCACGGACTGTGTGTTGTGCATGCTTGGGCCGGTCAGCAAAATCAATACTGCCGTTCTCCAAGCGAATGTTGTTGATGGAGAAGTGCAAGGGCTCTGCTGCTGGTGACTTAGGTGGAGTCTCCGGTTTCGCAGCAAACTCCGTTAAGAGATCAGAAAAGTTATAGGAGAGATCCTCGTTCCGTACGATCGACACCTGTGGAGCTTTCAGCAAAACGTCGCGGACAATCGGTCCGCGTTCCCATACCGACGCAGCCTCCAAGTCCAACGCCAGCTCTTCGAACGAAACGAACGGATCACTTCCATTGCGATCCTTGATGTCAAACCCTTTCACTTGCAGCGTGAGATGAAAGGGATTGAACTGCACTTCTTGTACCGTCGTCTGGCGATGCAACAGTTTTGTTGCCTGCGTTTCCACGACGTACTTAAGAATGTACGGCAGCGCAAAGAAGCCGAAGAGTGTAAACACAATCAGCCCGATAATACTCCACAACAAAAAAATTTTCCAAAAACCAAGAGTCAGCACTCTTGAGAGGTTCATTCTTCAGCCCCCAAATCCGTATCCACTCTCTTTCGTTACACAAGAGAGCGAGGTTCACCCTAGCCTGCTGCCCTTTCCCCGTCAAAGATTTTTCGCTTCATCGATAACTCTAGAGCGGATTGAGGAGACAAGCAATTGTAATTTGCTCTAGTCGCAACGATAGGCGTCAGCTATAACGCTTCGCAGCATCACCCAAAGGAGGAAACAGCAATGGCAGAAGCAGCACTGTTTGACACTATGTACTCGATGCGCGCCATGCGGCGGCTCAAGCCGGACCCAATTCCAGAAGCAACTCTCAAGAAGATTGTCGAGGCAGGAATTCACGCGCCTAGTGGTGGCAACTTACAAGACTGGGCATTTATTTTAGTACGCGATGCCGAAGGCAAGCGCTTCATTCGTGATCAGTATCACGGCATGTGGCAAAAGCTTGCTTCTGGTCGCGCAATGCCGGCGAATGTCCCACCTGCACAAATGCGCATGTATCAAGCCGCAGCTCATCTCGCAGATCATCTCCATGAAGTGCCGGTTATCCTGCTTGCCTGTGCACGCAAAGACTATCCGCCGTTTAAGAACGCGGGGTATGACCGTGCCAGTGTCGCCACTGTCCACGGGTCGATCTATCCAGCAGTGCAGAACATCATGTTAGCTTGTCGCGCACTTGGGGTTGGTACAGTCATCACGACAATTCACTGCTGCTTTGAAGAAGAGCTGAAACAAAAGCTTGGTATTCCAGCCGAGATGGAAGTCAGCGCGTTGTTACCGTTAGGCTATCCGCAAGGGAACTTCGGTCCGACCAAACGGCAATCAGTGGAGACGGTTATTCATTGGGACCGGTGGCAACGGAAAGGATAAGGGACAAAGGGGAAATGGAAAAGGAGAAACAGAGAGGGATTCTTCCTTATTCCCCGTTTGCCCTTCTGACCATTGCCCCTTCCTGAAGGAGGAGAGCCGGTGCTCTTTCCGGCTCCTCGACTACTGATTACGGTCCAGGGTGCGGGTTGTCCGGGAGCGAGGGGATCGCACGGAGAAACTCATAGATAGCGCGCAAATCACGCTCGATCATCTTTCCGTAGACCGGCCACGGCATGACTTGAAGAATCTCAGCGGGATCATCAGGGTCGTGTCCAGTACGCAAGGCCGAAATGAACTCATTGAGATCTAGCCCCGCCGGTTTTCCGTTAGCGTCAGGAGTAATGTTGGCGGAGGCAAGTCCCCCCGGTGGTCCAAACTCCCTCCCTCCAGATAGGTAATTTCCTACGTTGATCTGTTCAGGCTGCCCTAGAAAGGGATCATGACCTGGTGTGTAAGAGGGGTGGGTATGGCAGTCGTTACAACCACCTTGGGCATTGACGATATAACTACCCAAGCCAACAAGTGAGCGGTTCTTGCCGCGCAAGTTTAGCCGCAATGGTCGGGCAAGTTCAAAGCCACGTTTCACTCTTTCACTTTCTTCCTTGCCCTTGTCGTCATCCCTTCCCTTCCCGTTGTCGTTATCAGCTTGTACAGCAAAGAGGGTACAAAGTTGCAGGGCGAGGAAAAAACTCGCGCACGCGACGAACCTCATCAACAGCGATTTTCTTTTCATGTTCAAGTCTCCTCCAGTTATAAGGTGCAGAAAATCTACGAAGTCTCTGGTGGATAGAGGCATGGTTCGTCCTCAGATAAAGGGGGAGCACGAGCATAATGAGGGAGGAAACAAACCAGCGATATCGTAATGCTACGCACGTATGGTAAGCAGCAGGGATCGAGCCCTCTCCTCGCAACACAAATAGCAAAACCCAGGGCAACAGACACGGATATCGCAGATCTTCGGCTCTTTCGAGTACGCGGCAAGTGAAGCATCACCACAGGTTCTACAACAAGCAGCTAATAGACTGCAATCATCAGCCAGGGTCGTGTCCTTCTTTCGCAGACCAAACGGCGGCAAAAAAATGACGCTCGCGCTACATCAATGACTATACGGGAGAGTGTACTCTCCCACCCAAGACTAACAAAATCACTGAGAAGCACGGTCTCCTAAACTGTACAACAAGAGTAATGTTAGTCGTGTACTTTTGGCACCGCACTTGCCGGAGGGTCTATATCTTTACGTGGGAGACGACAAACATGGACACAAAAACGCCATACTACAATTCGATCCAAGAGCTGCTCACCGCGTTCAATTACGTGATTGACCAAGATAACAATTGGTTCGTCAAACCTATTGACAACGAACGTATGATTGTGATTCCCTTCGCGGCATTAGCGGGGCATTCAGTAAAAACTTTCTACCAAAAAGCGGAACAGTGTGGATGGTTTCGCCAAGTTCAAAATCAAATGGCACAAGTCCAGCACCAGTCACCACAGACTGGCCAGGAACCTCCTCCGCTATACCATTTTACTTCGGATCAGATTTTCTGATCCGGGCTGCTTTCAGAGGGAAAGGCGGGCACGGTCCGCCCTACTCGTTCTTCTCTCTTTTTTTTATTTTTGACTTTAGCCCTTTGCCTTTTGATTTTGCCGGTGTTGCTCGTTCCGCTACTCCCTCCGGCCTCAAGCTATAGCCTCTAGCCTATTTTACCGTTTCCCCTCTTTCCCGACCACACCACCATGCTAGAGTGCGCGGCATGATTCGTATTCGTGAAGGAGGGTTATATGGAACGCGTCACTCAATTGGGTTACCTCGGCATCAGCGTCAGTGATATCAACGCCTGGGAGCAATTCGCTACGCAAACCTTAGGATTACAAGTCGCACAGCGAGAAAATGACGGCACGCTTTTATTCCGTATGGATGAATATCATCATCGGTTTCTGGTTCATCCCACTGGCAAAGATGACGCTGCCTATTTCGGCTGGGAAGTTGCCGATGAACACGCCCTCAAAGGTATAGCTGCGCAACTCAAAGCCACAGGAGTCGAAGTCCGTAAAGGAACACCCGACGAAGCTGCCGCGCGTCGAGTGGTTGATCTTATCTGCTTCAAGGACCCGAGCGGCATTCCGTCAGAGATCTTTTATGGTCCCTTGATGGCATATAACACCCCGTTCCGCTCGCCACGCCAGATCTCCGGTTTCGTAGCCAACCAGCAAGGACTGGGGCACATGGTTGTCACCATGGACGACATGGAGCAGAGCTTACAATTCTACCGTGATGTCCTGGGCATGCGCATCAGTGACTTCGTGCATGTCGTCCGCCCGAGTGGTGAGAAGCTGTACCTCGTCTTTTTTCATTGTAATCCACGCCATCACACGATCGCGTTCTTTGGATCGCCAAATCCGCAAAGACGACTCAATCACTTTATGTTACAGGCACAGTCGTTGGACGATGTAGGCTCAACATTTTACCTTTGCCAAGATCAGGGTGTGCCGATCAATCGTGGCTTAGGGCGTCATACCAACGACCAGATGATGTCGTTCTATATGAAGTCACCGTCCGGGTTTGAAATCGAATATGGCTATGGTGGTCGCGTCGTGGATGACAGCATCTGGCAGGTGCAGCACCATATGGCAGGTAGCATGTGGGGGCATCGACCGTTAACACGGTAAAAGGGCGAAAAGGGGAAACGGGGAAATGGCGAAAAGGAAAACCGTGGAACATTATCCGAGCGTTTTGATCTTCTTCTCCATTTACCCATTTACCCATTTACCCTTTTCCCCCTGGTCTCGCTTTTTCATTTATGCGGTGATCTGCCGCACGTACTTCCCGATCTTGTCGATCGCCTGCTGACCTTCCGGCAGGAACGGCGCAAACAGATGCCACACATGCGGCATCTCTGGCCAGATCTCTAAATCGACTTTGACACCAGCTTTCTTGGCCTTTTCAGTAATGCGCGTGGAGTCATCAAGCAGGGTCTCAGCATCGCCGACTTGAATCAATAGTGGCGGGAGTCCAGCGAGATTAGCATGCAGTGGAGCCGCAAGCGGAGACTTCGCATCTTTACCACCGAGGTAAATCTGAGCCATGCCGAGCAGTCCTTGCTTTTGCACGACCGGATCAACCTTTGCTCTGGTCGTCATCGATTCGCCTGTCCCTTCCATATCCACCCACGGGGAAATGCATACGCCCGCAGCAGGAAGAGGAACCTTCGCATCCCGTAACGCGATCAAGGTCGCTAACGCAAGCCCTCCACCAGCAGAGTCGCCAGCCACGACAATGTTGGCCGGTTTAATGTTTTGCGATAACAACCAGCGATACGCTGCCGTTGCATCATCGACAGCAGCGGGGAATGGATGCTCTGGAGCCAAGCGATAATCTAATGCCAAACCACGTGCGCCTGAAGCTTTTGACAAACGTGCAACCATCTCACGGTGAGTAGCGATAGAGCCCATCACGTAGCCACCACCGTGTACATACAGGATCACGCGATCATCTGCAGCGCCAGGACCAGAAATCCATTCGGCAGGAACGCCACCAGCATTCACCGGGGTACACTTTGTTTCCCCTGCCGAGGGAAAGGCGGATACCCCTTCCATGACAGCGCGTAGGGCTTTCATATCATTTCCTGCCTGCGCCATCTTCTCGCCCATCATCTTGAACGCATCAAGGGCCATTTGTAATTGTGGACTTGCCATAATACTTCCTCCTTACTGTTGGGTACTCGTTGAGAAGCGGAAAACATAAAGCGTGATACATGATACGTAAAAAAAGAAAACAGACGGTAACGGATCCTGTAACACGCAACACGTTTCACGCTTCACGTTTTTACTTCACTGCCGGTTTGACAAATTTTAACGTCATGCGATCACTCTCACCGATAGCGAGATATTTTTCTTTGTCTACATCCTTCAGTTGTAGAATAGGCGGTAGTGTCCACACACCTTGCGCATAGTCTTTCGTATCTTTGGGGTTCGCGTTGATTTCCGCACGACCAGCCAGCTTGAATCCTGCATCTTCCGCGAATTTGATCACCGTATCTTCTCGTACGTACCCAGAGGCTGCTTTGGGATCTTGTGGCACTGCGGGATTCCCACGATGCTCGACAACGCCGAGAACGCCTCCTGGCTTCAAAGCCTTGTACATTGCCTTGAAGGCAGTCGCAGCCTGATCACTCGCCATCCAATTGTGCACATTGCGAAATGTCAGCACCATATCGGCGGAGCCTTCCGGAGCGATGTCGGTTTTCTCTGGTGCATAGAGCACGGTCGTTTTCACTTTGCCAAAGAGGTCGGGTTTGGCATCCAGTTTCTCTTTATACTTTTGCGCGCCATTACGCATAAACTCAACACTTGCCTGTGGATCAAAGCCCGCCGCATAGTAGATGCCACGCTCTTTAAGAAAGGGAGCGAGAATGTCAGTGTACCATCCACCACCTGGCCACACCTCAACCACCGTCAGGTTGTCTTTCACACCAAAAAAGCTCAGCGTTTCTAGTGGATGGCGATGTTGATCGCGGGCTGTATCGGCCTCGGCACGATGGCTGCTGGCAAGCACAGCTTTCAGGGCTGCCACCGTCTTCACATCATCAACCTGGAGTTGCGCCTGGCTATATGAAATGGGGAATACCGTAGCCACAGCCAGGATACCGCATACTAATACCAGAAATCGCACGGTCTTTTTCATGATCCTCCTTTTCTTGGACAATAGTTATCGTACGTGGAATCGCATGGAACGCTGCTACTGTGACTCTGCTTGTTTTTGTTTAGCAGCAAACTTACGAAGAAACTCAATGTTCAGGTCAAGCTTCTCTCCTAACCACAAGGCACGGTGCGTGTGGTCGCCAACATCATCGCCAGTCTCGGGATGAATAAGCACATCTAACCCTTGGTGATGAACTATAAGCCAAGGGAGCAGTACTCCAAACTCACTCGGCGCGAACTTTACTTGATACATCGATTTCGGATGTGGACCGAGGGGCTTTTCGTGGATACGGCCCAGTTCCACGTCGAAGCGTTCAGCTAATCCGTCACGCACTTGCAGTGCAGTCACACGCGTTGGCGGATCAAAGTAGACATGGACATGGAAGCCAGTAATAATCATAGGAACCCCTTCACGAAAGAGACGGAACACCAGCTGGGGATTACGCCACCCAGCCGTGCTGCAAGGTATACACAGTGCCTGGCGAATACCACCACTCACCAGTCTTGCAGTGTGGGCATCTTTTGGGCAGAGAACCGCGAGCATATTCCGGTACGCCGACGAGCGCTTTTACTGAACCCTCAAACGTGCCATCGCGCGTGACCTTCTTGGTCAGCATGTATAGCCCCATGTCGCAGTCCGGGCAGGAAATGATTGTACCGGAATTGAGGGACGACATTGGAGTAATGCGTTCAGGTGAAGGGCGTGACATAGCTCCCTCCGGGAAGAACGGGGGAAAAGGGTCAATGGGAAAAGGGGTAAGCGGAAAAAAATCTCAGTGGCAACATGTCTCTTTCCTTTTCCCCTTTTCGCCGTTTCCCCTTTTCCCCCAAGTTTACTTGTTTAGTGTGACCTGTCCTTGGGCACCAGTCACCACTTTAATTTGCACTTTCTTACCAGAGTTATCAAGCTTCGGTAGCACATCTTGTGCGAAACGTTCCATCTCTCGTAGCACATCGTGTGTGGGCTGCTGCGCCCAATGCCAAATCAACACCAGATACTCAGCCGGAAGACGATCAAGTTGACTCTGTAATTGCTCGCGGACATCTTCCGCCGTGCCACCAACATAGAGCCCGCAATTAATCACAGACTGTATCGGATCAGCCAGCATCTTGGTCGCATCAAAGTCCTTAAAGAACTTGCAGTAGAAATCAACGTAGATATCGACATCGTACTTCGCAATCGCTTGCCGGTAGGCTTCATACGAATCAGTCACATGAATCCAACGTACCAAGGCTTGGCGTTCGCCGTAGCGGATGTTATGGCCAGCAGCTTTAGCGGCTTCCCAACACGCGGTTCCATGTTCCACCGCTTTATCAATCGGCGAGAAATAGACCGGCACAAAGCCGTTCTTTCCGCAGTAAATTGACGATTCTTTACTGGAGCTGGTGGCGACAAACACCGGCGGGTGTGGCTTCTGATACGGTGCCGGGACGACACTGATGGAGCGAACTTCATTCTGCGCTCCGATCTCACCCGATGTTCCACTCTTCTGTGCAAGTTCGTAGGCTGGATACCCTTGCACGCCAGTTTCATAAGGATAAGGAATCTTGAAGAACTTGCCATTATAGGTCACCGCATCTTGCGTCCAACATTTGAGGACAATGTCCATTTGTTCTTCAAAAATCTGGCGATTCGTTTCATCATCCGCTGACCCATCAGACAGCGTTGCCTTTGAATTGTAGTGCTGACCGATAATGTTTGCCCAGCGTGATTGATAGCCACGGGCAAAACCGGCAAAGAACCGACCCTGGAGAATATGATCGAGAATGGCGCACTCTTCCGCTACACGCACGGGATTTTGCGTGCTCATCACATAGCCGAGTGCTCCTAGATGGATGTTTCTCGTCATGTTTGCCCACCAGGCATTTAAGATACCAGGGTTTGGACCGACCTCGTAGCCTTCTGAATGAAAGTGGTGCTCAATGGTACTGAAACCCCAGTAACCCAGCTGATCAGCCGCCTGTGCCAATATCGCCCAGTCACGAATGATTTTCTGGTAACGTTCGCTATTACGTCCGATCGGGCGCATCGTCTCCCGTTCATTGCCATTGGCCGGGACGACGGGATAGAGCTGAATGATCGGTTTTACACTCATGCAGGTCTCCTTCTTGCAGGTCATCAGTACCCAGTAATCAGTAAAGACCACGGAGATACCAGAAATGCGTCACGAACCCAAGGGACTTTGCCTTTCTTTCTTACTGACAACTAAAAACTGACAACTTTTCTACCGCATCCCATGGCGCTGTCGTTGCGCTTGCACCCGTGCCGCGAATTCTGTGGGCTTCATGATCAGCGAGCCTTGTGATTGCTCTTGCTCATGCTGTTTCTCTTCATGGAAATGCATGGCCAGACTTTGGCGGACGAGTTCTTCGCAGAACGGAATGCCTTTACCACTATAATCCTGCTGCTTCATAGCCAGCGCAACTGCGAGGGCACGTTTCGCGGCATCAGGCCGGTCAGTCACAGCAAAATAGACGGCAGTCTCTTCTAGACGTCGTGCATAAGCACCACCTTGTACGCCAGAAAAAATCTCGCCAATCGCTTTTTCGATCACCGTCTGTAAGCGATCTTGTTGTTGATAGCGGTTGAGAATCAGCGGACTCTCTTGAGCCTGAGCAATTTGATCGGTGTAATGATGCGCGCGCTCATGATCAAGAAACCAGCGTTGCATCTCCGGTTCTTGGAACAGCTGCACTGAGGTCGTAAGCAACTCGGGATCACTCGCCACCGCTTCTAGTTCAATACTTGACGGTAGTGGCAAATCGGCAGGTTGGGCTGGGGTCGTCAATACATGAGAACGGTAGGCAGGATATGCGTCGACAGCCGCCATACCACGACCTTTCACGCGCTCGTAGCCCTCGTGCATGAGGAAATCGCAATACCGCCATGGCACCTCAACCATCGTAAAACCAAATCGCGAGCCAATATCCTCACGCATCGCGCGGAAGCCTTTGCGAGTGATTTCCGCGCCTTCGATGTGTTGCATACCGTCAGGTTCGTTAATCACCGCCGCCAGGTAGTGCAGTCCACCACCTACCTTTAATTTCACCAACCACACCAAACGGTCTCCACGCCCATCGATCGGCGACACATATCCTTCAGGTTCAACTGGTGCGAGGATTGGTCGGGGAGGTACTTGTTGCGCCTCTCGTTCTGGCTGGATACCTTTTTGTGACAATTTATATAGGGAGCGATGAATTTCGCGACGCGCGTTTTTGTCAGTGGTTTTGTTTTCCCACGACACGAGCGTTTGCGCAGCTTCCTGCGTTGGATAATCCCCTAGCAGCGCCGCCAGTGCGAGATCCGCCGCCGGATGTTGCCCCACACGTTCAGTCAGTGCCGCCAAGCTGAGGTGTTGTGATTGCAGACCAGCAAGACTCAAACCCCATTGGTCAAGGAGTTTCTTCCCTGCGGTCAGTTGTGACTCACGCGCGGTATCTTTTTTTGCCATAGCAACCCTCCAGGCTGACGCAACCGGGAGCAACTAACCACCTCACTTCAGCAGTGTCAACGGGAAGAGAGGCTGTAGGCTGTAGGCTGTAGGGTGAAAGAGCCCCGAAGCCTACTGCCCGGCAACTCAGCACTGATTTTACTCAGTCCTCAGTCCTCGTTACTCCCTACTCATTACTCATTACTCATTACTCATTACTCAGGTACCGACCTATCCCCTCTTTCGGATTGCTGCTAGGTATTTCGCCATGAGTGTACGCTTTTGTTCGCAATGTGGAACAAAAACCGTTCCAGATGCTGGCTTCTGTGCATCATGCGGGACGGCTCTCTCAGGCTCCGGTAAGCAGACACTAGCCCAAAACACAGCCACCGCTCCCATCTCATGGCGGACTCAGCTTCCTGGCCTCACTGTGCTGGCGTCGTATTTGCTGATTGGTACCGGCTTGTGGTTTACCATTATTCGCTCGCAACCGTTTCCGACCGTCAGTTCGTCCCCCGCTGGGCCCGCCACCGGTGGAGGCCAAGAACTCCCCCAGAACCATCCTCCAGTCACCCTTCCAGAGGAGGTACGCAAACGGATCATTGAGTTCGCCGACAAGGCAAAAGAAAAACCACAAGATGTGAGCACCTGGAAATCACTCGCAGAGATGCAGTTCCGTGCATCACAAATCGAAGCGAGTTATCGCAGTGCCGCATTAGAGTCCTTTAAACATGTGCTCGAACTTGCTCCAAACGATCTCGATGCCATTAAAGGAATCGGGAATATTTACTACGACTTCGAGGAGCACGCAAAGGCAGCCGAATACTACAAACGCTACCTCGCGCAGAAGCCCGATGATGCTGGGGTCCGCACTGACCTGGGCACGATGTATCTATACAGCAACAGTTTCGACCAAGCGATCAGTGAGTATCAGGCGGTGGTCGCGAAGGACCCTGGATTTTTCCAGGCATATTTCAATCTCGGCGTGACCTACAATGAAAAAGGCGAAAAAGAGAAAGCCGTAGAGGCCCTGAACAAAGCGAAAAGCCTGACGCCGGACGCAGCCGTCCGCGACCGCATTGACCAATTCCTTACCCAGGTGAGCGCTCCGGTCTCACCATCTGTTGCTCAGACACCATCAACAACCACGCCGCCGCCTCAAGTTGCTCAGGTGCAAGTCGATCCTTCGCTATCCCCGTTCCAGCAAGCGGTTGAAAAGGTCCTCCGCGGAGCAAACATTATGGGAGAGCGGATTAATCGCATCGAATGGTCATCTCCTACCGAAGCACGAGTACTGTTACAGAATTTCCCCATGTCAGGGATGCCGCCCCAGGTTCGCGCCGGGCTCGTTGGTAGGCTCCAAACCAAGATCCTCGAAGCCAAGGAAGCAGCTGGGGTAAGCAACGCCGCTAAGATCGAGTTGATTGACCTAGACTCTCAACAAGTGATGGAGACGTTGAACTCATGAACCAAACACAGAGTGCCACTGAAGCACCGTACTATTTATCCATTGGCGACGAGATCGACATTTTCCGTGCAGCCTATACCTGCCGTCTACCAGTACTACTCAAAGGCCCGACCGGATGTGGAAAGACCCGGTTTGTCGAATATATGGCCCATGCGATCAGCAAGGAACGGGGGACAGTCGAAAAAGAAACAGTTCCAGGCAACATCATCACTGTCGCCTGCCACGAAGACCTCACCGGAAGTGATCTCGTGGGACGCTATCTGATCAAAGGTGACGACACCGTCTGGATCGATGGTCCGCTCACGCAAGCCGCGCGCATCGGCTCGGTGTGTTACCTCGACGAAGTGGTCGAAGCGCGGAAAGACACCATCGTATTGATTCATCCTCTCGCCGATCATCGACGGATTCTCCCTATCGACAAAAAAGGCGAGATCCTCGAAGCGCATCCGGACTTCTTGTTAGTCATCTCGTATAACCCCGGCTACCAAAGCATCTTAAAAGACCTGAAACATTCCACCCGCCAGCGTTTTGTCACAATTGAGTTTACCTATCCTCCACGCGACAAAGAGGCCCAGGTCATTGCCCATGAAAGCGGCCTCGATCTCGATATCGCTCTTGACCTCGCACGCCTTGGCGAAAAGGTCCGCTACCTAAAAGCCAGCGGCTTAGAAGAAGGTGTCAGTACGCGCTTACTGATCTACGCCGGCCAGCTGATCCACCGTGGAGTGCCGGCTCGTCGCGCCTGTGCTGTGGCCGTGTCCCGCTCGCTCACAGACGATGTCGATTCGCAGCGGGCGATCGATGAAGTGACCAACGCGATTTTTCCCTGACGATAGAAACGTGGGGCGTACGCAGCACACCAAGTGAGCGGTCGCGTGATACACGCCCTTATCCATTTATCCGTTTCCCCGTTTCGCCCTTTGTTTTGGCAAGCTAGCAGGGGCACCCAACGTAGGGCGACAGCAAAAGATGAATATTATTGCAACGTCCCCTATTTCTATTTCGCCTATTTTCGCTCAACCTACGATGCTCCTTCTTCATTCAATAAGGAGACGTTCCATTCACTGAGTAAAATGAGCGCAAAACCCTGTGGCTTCAGTACGTTCACAAACCGTTCATCAGCCGTAATCAATGGAATTCTTTCTTTACGTGCAAGCGTCAGTATAGAGAACATCATAGACGGCTCGGTCGTGCTGCATGGCAAGCGTGAGCGATTCTTCCACCAACCTCCGATGAGCAACTTCCTCAATTCCCAACCGACAGAGAATCTGAAACGCCTCTTACCTATCCTCAGGAGGCGTACCCGTACGTCGGACATACCTCCCCAACACATTCGCACACTCTGTCAAGGCACAGTCTGGAGCGAGAAGCCGAATGGTTCCCGCGCGATGCAAAGCCGCGAGCGTATGCATCTTGTCAGAATCGTCTTCTGGAATGACGAGTTTGACGAGCACACTTGCATCAATCACGTAGTGAATCACCGCGCCCGGTCCTCGCAAAGCAACTCTAAGGACAAGTTCAGTGGCTTTTCCAATGTTGCAACAATCGTGCTCTGATCCGTGTCGCAGCAGCCAACACAGGAGCTTCCTCTACTAGCGTGAGTTCGACTTCTACCCGTTGCCCATCAGGCAAGCCGGGAGACTCTTCCCGTTCCACTAACTTCCCTCGAATGATTCCGTACGCTCTCATTGCTTCACCCTGAATACAGATTTTGCTCTTATCCTCCGCATTGTGTCACGAGGAAGCAAGCATCGGTTACTTTCTGTGGTCGCGGACATCGACAGACAAATGCACAAGGCACAGCGTTGCGACGCCACGACGGTAGCCGGGGGTTTCAACCCCGACGGAATTCGATGCATCACATCAAGTGCTACAGGTAACTTGTCTGCCCGTGAGGTTCATTATAGGCACTGCTGGACAAGCCAGCAGTGGTACGCGGCTCCCAGGTGTGCTGCTGCATTGACCTTTGTCCAACGACCACGCAAGATGACAGAGGAGGAAGGGATGCCAAGGCAGGGACGTGGGATCGGAAGATTGGGGCGCGCAGTGACAGCAGTCGAGAAGGAGATTGCTCACAATGACGTTGAAACAGCAGCGGTCTTCGCAAGTGATGGTACTCTTTTGCTTCGTAAGGCAGGAGAGCGA
>JAYVFX010000719.1:0-3098 GCA_043772795.1 Deltaproteobacteria bacterium | reverse complement strand
TGGCTTTCAGCCCCTGGGAAGGGGCGTCGTGGTGTAGCCCGGCGATTGATCGTCGGGGGTGAAATCACAGGAAGCTACGGGAGTGTACGAATCTTCTGTAGTCCGATTTAGATTCCCGCACGATTATGTTGATAGTGCTTGCGCACTTTTTGTTGGGAGCTGGTGGTGATGTCGCCCGATGTGTTTTGTCTGGTGATTCTTGTCGCCTTGTTTGTCACTGCAGCGCCCTTCCACCCGGACTTTGTTCTTTTTTTAGAGCCGATGATAGAAAGTAAAGTGTCTATCTTTCCGTCATTTTTCGGCGTAAAGTGACAGAATGCTGTCGCAGATGCATTATCAGCGCCTGTTTCAAGCCCCACGCAGCAGCTTTTTCCTGTTCGGTATCCGTGGATCAGGCAAGAGCACCTGGGCTCGGCAACAGTTCCCCCAGGCCCATTTTGTCGATCTTCTCGACGAAGAATTGCATCAATCTCTTCTTCTCGACTCAGGGAAATTTGCTGGAGAGCTGCGGACTCGCGCTCGTGGTTCCTGGGTCATTGTTGACGAGGTGCAGCGCATTCCTTCGCTGTTGAATGAAGTGCACCGGTTCATGGAACAAGTCGGGTTGCGGTTTGTCCTTCTGGGTTCAAGTGCACGAAAGCTGAAAACCGTTGGTACTAACCTCTTGGCCGGACGCGCGTTGCAGAAAACGTTGTATCCCTTCACGCCCGAAGAATTGGGAAAGGATTTTCGCGTCGAAGAGGTTTTGCGTTACGGCAGCTTGCCGCTGGTGTGGCAATCAGAAACGCGACAAGAGACGCTGCAAGCATATGTCCAGCTCTACCTGCGCGAGGAGATTCGCCTTGAGTCACTCGTGCGCAATCTGCCGGGGTTCACCCGCTTTCTACCTGTCGCGGCGCTCTTTCATGGACAAACCTTGAACGTTCAGAGTCTTGCTCGTGATGCCGGCGTCGCACGTATGACGGTTGCGGGTTACCTCGATATTCTTGAAGATACCCTCTTGGCTTTTCGCTTGCCGGCATTTGAAGCCAAACTACGAGTGAGGGAACGAAAACACCCAAAACTCTATTGGGTCGATCCTGGTATCGTGCGGGCGGTTAAGCGACAGTTTGGTCCAGTCAGTTCCGAGGAACGGGGTGCACTGACAGAAGGATGGATCGCCGTCCTCCTCCGTATCTATGGCGAGTATCGTAACCTCTGTGAGGAGTGCTTTTACTGGGCACCGACTGATAGCCATGCTACAGAAGTGGACTTCCTCTTGCGTCGTGGCCGCGAATATCTGGCGATCGAAGTAAAAACGACGAAAAACATTTCGTCTGTCCACCTCTCGGGTCTTCGTGCTATTGCCGATCTTCCCGGTCTCACTCGACGTATTCTCCTCTATTTTGGTACCCGCAGGTTAAAGACCGAGGACGCGATTGACGTGCTTCCCCTCGAAGCGTTTCTGGAGGCATTGGCCGCAAACACATTGTGGACGGTGTCATGAAAAATCCGCTACGTAACAAAGAAAAGCGTACGTCACGTTCGGCGACTGGTGTTATATCCCTTGAGGGTTTGTTTCTTAAACCTCTATGCATCCGTGCCGTTATGGGTTAGTCTCCACCGCACACCCAAGCAAGAAGGAGGAGCTATGAAATTCGGATTGTTGTACGAGATGGAGACGCCGCGTCCGTGGCATGCGCTGAGCGAATACAATATCTACTGGGAGGCCCTGGCACAAATTGAACTGGCCGATCGCATCGGCTTTGACCACGTCTGGGAAGTGGAACATCACTTCTTGGAGGAGTATTCCCACAGCCCCGCGCCGGAAGTCTTTTTTGGCGCGGTTAGTCAACGTACGAAGAACATTCGTATCTCACATGGTGTGCGACTCACGCCCTTCAATTTCAATCACCCAATCAAGATTGCAGAACAAGCTGCCGTGCTCGATATTATGAGTAATGGCCGGGTCGACATCGGAATAGGACGTTCAACCACTTCGCAAGAGCTTGATGGCTTTGGTGTCAACTACGATCGTACGCGTGACGAAATGCGCGAGGCCGCCACGATTATTGTCAAGGCCTGGACCGATGAGATTCTTGAACATGACGGCAAGCTTTTGAAGGTACCCCCGCGACGTGTCGTACCGAAGCCGATTCAGAAGCCGCATCCGCCGATGTGGATGGCCTGTGTTGCGCCAGATAGTTACTCTCTGGCTGGTGACCGTGGCCTCGGCGTGCTGAGCTTTAATTTCAACTGGGAAGAAGTGCAGAAGTCTATGCACACGTATCGTCAGGCATCTGTCAACCCCTCAGATGTGATTCCTAAGGTGATCAACGACCAATTCGCTGGTGTTGCCATCATGCACGTGGCGGAAAATAAAGAAGAAGAAGCGATTGGCCTTGATGGTGCGCGTTGGTTTTTGCACAACGTTGCGAAGCTCTTCCAGCCGTTGATGGTGAAGAATCAGCTCTACTCCTACGAATATCTTCGTAATGTATTCGCCATGAGTGGTGATCCGAAAGAAGCGACCGATGCCGAGCTGAAAGAACACCACATGGTGGCCGTCGGCAACCCTGACGAAGTGATCCGCAAACTAGAGAACTTCCAGAAGGCAGGTCTCAACCAGGTGATTTGCTTCAAGCAAGCTGGCCGTATTCCCCATGTGAATATCATGAAGTCGATTAAACGGATCGGACAGTACATTCTGCCGCACTTCAATCCGCACCGGACCATCGCGGTCGATGACATTCGCGCCGCTGCGTTATAGGCACGGAACAGCAACCGCTGAATCCGTGTCGCTCGTTATGAGGGTGCTGAGAACTTTCTCGGCACCCTCGTCTTCAGTCTCATCGCCTCAGAATCGCCAGGCTTCCATCACCAAAATCCCCCCAGCCAGTCACTAGCCCCACTTGCGCGTCTTTGACTTGTCGATCACCACATTGATGTCGCAATTGCCGCGTTGCTTCAACGACATGATTCATCCCACCGACGTGCGCTTCAGAATGCAAACCGCCATGGGTGTTAATTGGCAACTTGCCACCGAGTTCAAGTCGGCCACCTTTAACAAAGTCTGCGATTTCTCCTCGTTTGCAAAACCCCAAAGCCTCAAGTTGCAG
>JAYVFX010000718.1:0-5356 GCA_043772795.1 Deltaproteobacteria bacterium | reverse complement strand
GCCCCACTGATCTTCGGTTTCCTCGTCGATCACTACACGTTGAGCAGTGTGTTTTATAGCGCCGGAGGTCTCGGTCTCATGGCGATTGCTGTCTGCTATGCTTTGACCCGTACGGTATCGGCGACGACACTGGCCGCTGCTGGACTTGGGGAAAAACCGATAGTGACAAAGTCTGCCGCATCAACGTGAGCACGTCATCTCCAGCATGGTAGAACAGGCTTCCCGCAAAAATAAATGAGAAGACCTCTTTTTTGACTTGCTCTTCTCCGAACACAGTGGTACGACGCGGAAAAGAAGCGCGTATGACACAAAGGAGGGATGTATGAGCACGCATGGTTTACAGGAAGAAATGAAGACGAGCATCGCCCATTTTCGTGACCTCAAACCGATCGACTATTCCAGCTTTATCAAGAATTACCAACCAGACGGCGCCCAAGGGTACGCATTGATTGGACGCGCAGGCAAGACTGAACCGGCTATTGCGGGGGAGCATGGCTTTACCATGGCAATGAATAAAATCAGCCCAGGGAAGGGCACACCGCTCCATAGCCACACCAAGCCGGAAGTGTTCGTAGTACTCTCGGGGCAATGCGCATTTTTCTGGGGAGACAAAGGAGAAAATGAAGTGACTCTTGGACCGTGGGATACCATCTCTTTCCCTACTGGGACGATGGAAGGCTTCCGCAACGTCGGCTCGGAAGAAGCAACACTTCTGGTTGTGTTGAACGGTTCAGAAGTTGGCGAGGTGAAGTTTCAGAAGAATGCGGCCTAGAACTCAGTCGCGTTTGAAAATGAGGGGGACTTCCCTATAGGGAAAACATAGCAAGATGTAGGCTGAGGAGCGCCTCGTTTTTCTCCTCTCCCTTGAGGGGAGAGGACACAGGAGAGGGTGATCGCCGTGGCTGCCCCCTCTCTCTGACTCTCTCCCACAAGGGGAGAGAGGACTTGACACCCGAACGTTGCCCTTAATGCGTTGTTGATTTCCCTTCCTCTTTTTTCTCATGCTCACCCGCGCTGCGCCAACGCAGAGCAGCACACCGATAAGCGCTGCTCCGCCACACACGATCCGCTCAAGCAGGCCAAACGACAACAAGAATCCCGTCAGTCCAATCGCAAGCAACAAAAGTCCGACAACGGTGAGATAGATGATCATACGAATTGCAGGATATTGAGGCACAGGAGCTTTGGCAACTTACTTTCGATCTAACGCTCGGTACTGGATCGCCTCGGCTAAATGCGGTCCTTTGACATGCTCCTCGCCTGCGAGATCGGCAATTGTGCGCGCGACTTTGAGAATACGGGTATACGCGCGAGCGCTGAGGCCAAGACGCGACATTGCATTCTCTAGCAACTTCTCACCAGTTGCTTCTAGTTGACAAAATTTACGAATATCACGACTACTCATCTGCGCATTGCAGAAGATCGTCCGTCCAGAGAAACGTTTGAGCTGTTTATCACGTGCCTGATTGACACGGGTACGGATCGCGCTGGAATCCTCACTCGGAGTGTGTTGGCTGAGTTCTTTATACTTGACGGCAGGAACTTCAATCTGAATGTCGATACGATCAAGCAGCGGTCCGGAAATCTTGGCGCGATAGCGCTGCACTTGTTGTGGCGCGCATGTGCATTCGTGCTGGGAGTCGCCAAGAAACCCACACAGACACGGATTCATCGCACACACCAACATGATGCTCGCTGGATAGGTAATGGAGCCAATCGCGCGCGAGATAGTGACTTTGGCATCTTCGAGCGGCTGACGGAGAACTTCCAGAACGTTCCTGCGAAACTCAGGTAACTCATCAAGGAACAATACTCCGTGATGTGCGAGAGACACTTCTCCTGGCTTGGGTATAGCGCCGCCGCCAATCAGGCCAGCATCCGAAATAGTATGATGCGGGGAACGAAACGGACGGGTGGCAATAAGCGCTTGCCCATCCATGAGGCCAGCGACGCTGTGGACCTTGGTAGCTTCGATCGCTTCGGCGAGTGTCATGTCTGGGAGGATTGTCGGTAACCGTCGCGCGAGCATCGTCTTACCCGCACCAGGCGGGCCAACTAACAAGGCGTTATGTCCTCCTGCTGCCGCGACTTCCAGCGCACGCTTGACGTGTTCTTGACCTTTGACATCATTGAAATCGACCTCATAACGAGAGTGGGAGGAAAACAGGGAGTGCAGATCGATACGAGTAGGGGCTACCGGCTGCTCGCCATTGAGGAACACGAACGCTTCACTCAATGTGGACACACCGATGACGTCTATCCCTTCAACAACCGCGGCTTCTGCGGCATTCTCGCTTGGCACCACCAGCCCCTTCAAACCTTTCTCGCGTACCATAACTGCAAGTGGCAGGGCGCCATGTACGGGTTTGACCCGCCCATCAAGGGACAATTCACCAAGCAGGGCATACTCGGCGAGTCGCTCTTTTGCGAGGGTGCCTTCAGCGGCGAGAATGCCGAGAGCGATAGGTAAGTCATATGCTGAGCCTTCCTTCTTTAAGTCGGCTGGGGCGAGATTGACGGTGATCCTGCGTGGAGGGAACTCGTAACCAGAGTTCTTAATAGCGGAGCGCACGCGGTCTTTACTTTCACGCACGGCGCCTTCGGGAAGGCCGACGGTAGTGAACTGTGGTAATCCAAACGCGGCATCGACTTCGACTTCAACGAGCAGCCCGTCAATGCCAACTAAAGCACCTGAGAGGATGGTGGCAAGCATAACCAGTGGTGCTAGCGAAAGTAGAGGAAAAAAGCAAGGAACATTTTCGGCTGAAGACCAGGGGAAAAGGGTAAATGGGAAAAAGGCGAAAGGGAAAACAGAGAAAAAGATTCGGTCCTTGTTATGGTCGTCTTATCCATTTCACCATTTCACCATTTCACCATTTCACCATTTCACCATTTCACCATTTCACCATTTCACCATTTCACCTTTTTCCCTTTTTCCCCTTCTTTTGATTCGCCGCTTCGTCCCTTATTTTTCGTCGCTGTTCTTTGTCTTTCCCTACAGCTTACGGCCTGTAGCCTGAAGCCTCGCCCCGGTGATAGAGTACGAGCCGCTCAAACTAGACTGAGCATATAAAGGAGGGTTCATCATGGCGCGGTTAGGAATTGTCATTGCGAATTTTTCCGGTCTTTCATTTGCCGACTTACAACAGCTTGCACGTGAAGCCGAGTCTGCGGGGTTTGAAGCCGTCTTTTCTCCTGAATTTATGAACGATGCCTTAGCGAATTGCCAGCTCATGGCGCAGGCAACCTCAAAGATCAAAGTTGGGACCTGGATCGCGAATGTGTATCTGCGCCATCCTGCGCTGTGTGCCCAGACTGCGGTTGCGATCGATGATGCCTCACGAGGCCGACTAATCCTGGGCTTGGGAGTCAGCCATCGGCCGATCGTCGAAGGACTGCTCCAAGAGAAAATGGACAAGCCCCGTGATTTTCTGCGTACCTATATTAACGTAGTACGCGATGTAACAACTGGCAAAGGATTTCCGGGATCGCCGGTGCAACCACGGGCGGCTACCTACAAAGTACCGATCTATGTTGCTGCCTTAGCATTAGGTACTGTCGAGCTGTGTGGAGAGTTAGCTGATGGGGCGATGCTCTATTTGTTTCCCAAGAGTCGGATGCCAAAAATCCTCAATGCCTTAGAACGCGGTGCCGCCAAAAGTGGTCGGAAAGTATCCGACGTCGATATTACTACCGGACTTCCTGCGTGTATCAGTGACGACCTTAATGCGGCCCGCACAGCCGCAAAGGGTAACCTCGCTTTTTATGGTGGTTTACCGTTCTATAACAAGTTGTTCCACAATAGCGGGTTTGTCCAGGAAGCTGCTGCGCTTGCCAAAGGTGATGCGAACGGAGCGTCAGACCGTATGGCTGAGGAGATATCGCTTGTCGGTCCGCCGTCCCGCTGTCGCGAACAACTGGCTGCCTTTCGCGAAGCTGGAGTGCAACTGCCAATTATTTCGCCCGTCGTAGTTGGCAATCAGACATACGCACAGGCAGTGCGCAAAGCGATTGAGACGTTTGCGTAAACAGTGATGAGTAATGAGTGCTGAGTAATGAGGAAGAGAGGGGAAGTATTTGTATTTCCACTCATTACTCGCTCCTCGTTACTCATTACTTCTTCGGCACTTCCCACCGCTCTCCGATCGCCATCACCCGAACCGGGTCAAGACTACCGCCCGCGGCTGCGATGACACGTCGCAGTTCACGTGGCGGTTCGTCGATTGGTTCATCGGTGAGTTTGAACGTGCCCCAGTGACACGGAAGCATCCACCGTGCGCCTAAGTCGAGAAATGCCTGATATGCCTCAGCCGGATTCAAGTGTTGATAGCGCATTATCCAACGCGGCTCATACGCACCAATAGGGAGCATTGCCACATCAATCGGACCAAAACGTTTGCCGATTTCTTTGAAGCCGTGAAAATAGCCGGTATCCCCGGCGAAGAAATACGTCCGTTTCCCAGACGAAATGACCCACGCGCACCATAACGTCGAGTTCTGGCTCTGCTCAATGCGCTGGGACCAATGTTGTGACGGCACACAAGTTACCTGCCAGCGGCCATGCTGGGCAGTTTGCCACCAGTCGAGTTCGACGACGGTATGAGGTCCGTGCTTACGAACCCAATCGCCTAAGCCCATGGGCACAAACCAAGTAATCGATGCTGGCAGAGTTTCCACGCTGTAGGCGTCGAGGTGGTCATAATGGTTATGAGAAACGACAGCGAAAGCTGAACCAGGAATAGAGGAGATCGGCACTCCAGGTGGATGATAGCGCTTAGGGAGCAAGGCACGAGTGTTGAATTGTGGATCAGTGAGAAAGACATCGTCGTCGTCATGCACGGCGAACGTGGAGTGGCCGATCCAGGTGACGGACGCAGAATTTTCTGGCTTGGCAAACGATGCGCCATTGTTGGTGACGTGGGGGACCTCAGGTGGGACACGACGTTCTCCGGTGTACGCGCTCCGCGATGTCCACCACCGCAGAACCGAGGTCCACTGCTTTCTCTGTGGATTCCACGGATTAAACCAGGCTCCAAGCTCACCATGTGGCGCGTACAACGATGCTGTGTCCGTTGATGCCGGTGTCAGCGGGCGATCAGCGGGAACCGCACATGCGGTGACAATAAAGCAGGCTGCGAGAAGAACGAATGGGCGAACGGGCGAACGGGTGAATGGGTAACGTTTCACGATAATGAAGAGTTAGGAGTGAAGAATGCAAGAGCTGAGAAAATGAAAAATTAAAAACGAGGCTGCAGGCTGTAGGCTACAGGCTGTAGGGAGGAGACCAAGAATGAAAAATGAAGAGTTAAAAATGGAAGACAAGACAAGAAAAGAACTGCGTCATTTCCTCCATTCT
>JAYVFX010000717.1:0-5351 GCA_043772795.1 Deltaproteobacteria bacterium | reverse complement strand
CGCGGCTGGGACGATCACTGACGACACCTGCGGCACAGAGCACCCTCAAAAAAAGCGACAAGTGACGTCAGTGTCCTTCCCCTCTCCTTCCTCACTGTCTCTCTGTTGTGCGGCGCACGCAGCTTGTCATCCTTTATCTAAAATAACAGTGAGTTAGTGCATCTGTTGGTGAACAAACGTGACCATATTTTCGATCGCCCGTGCCGAGGCCGGCGACGAAGGATTGCGGATCGGGAAGCCTTCGGCCTCGCCCTCGTACAGTTGTAAATCAACTGAGCCACCGGCTTTGCGATAGAGTGCCACAAAGCGATCAAGATCGACGCGTGGGTGTGCGCGGTCTTCGGTCCCCTGAATGTACAGGACAGGCGGCAGTTCCGTACGTTCACCACGCTCAAGAGCGAGCACCGGATTTCCCTCGGCCATAGCTTCCTCGGTTTTCCAGTATTTATCATGCAGCGGGAGTACGACATCGATCAAATCAGGATAGGGTTTCCCACCGGCTTGCAGCTTCTTGGCGTAGTGATAGCGCGCCAGGGGATCGATCACCGGCCACCCCAGGATGACGCACCGCACGCTCGCGTCTACCGCAGATGCGCCCGCAGGCAGTGCGATGGCAGTGTAGCGCGGATCACGTGGTCGCATTGCCCCGAGGATGGCCTGGTGCGCGCCACTGGAACTGCCGAACACGCCGATCATATCTGGCCGACTGTGGAGCTGGGTCGTCTGCGTCTTGAGCCAGCGAATGGCATAATTGATGTCAGCCAATGACCCAGGGTACGTCGCCTCCGGCGGCACACGAAAGTCAAGCGCCGCGACCACTACGCCACTCTTAGCCAACGGTTCGTTAATGGGAGCATCCATCAAACGGTCTCCCAAACACCATGCCCCGCCATGCAGGTCGACAATGATCGGAAATGGCCCGCTACCACGGGGTTTGAACAAGCGGGCCAGCAGTGGTGTATCGCCATGACGTACGTATTCGACATCTTCGACATCGATGGCAAACGTTTTGGGTGTGTTCGTTGTCATACTCAAAGCCCTCCTTTACGTGATCATGATCGCGTCGGTTCTCTGTATCATCATCTCCAGGCTTAGCCTACTCGTTGAGTCGCGCCTGTACGTCTGGTCCAGCCAGATGATAAGGAAGACTGTACAGCTTGACGCAAGTGTTGGATCTGGAGTAAGGCCAGAAGAGGAGCAGCGGTGGGGAACCATGTGCTGCTTCCACTATGAAAGGAGGAGCAAGCAATGATTCATCCAAGAAAAGTCGGACATGTCGTACTGAAGGTGCGTGATCTTAAACGTGCTGAAGAGTTTTATACTGAAGTGCTGGGTATGGAGGTCGTGATGCGGCTCGACCGCCCACAGGGACTGCGTGGGGTCTTTTTCTCGCTGGGCGACCAACACCATGACATCGCGGTTCTCGAAGTGCCCTCCGATGCGGAGTTGGTGAAAGACAATCAAGTGGGTTTGCATCACATTGCCCTCCAAGTTGGTAACTTCGCGGAACTGCAAGACTGCTATCGTACGTTGAAGGCACACAACGTGACCATCACCCGCACCATCGATCACTTCATTACCAAGAGCATTTACTTCATCGACCCTGACGGTAACGGCTTAGAGCTGTATTGTGATGTGGGAGAAGATGGGCTTGAGCGCATTCGCCGCGGTGAGGCTGCTGCATTCGCCCCGCTGCAATTTGATGCCTAACGGCGTCACGCTGCCGTACGTAACACCAGCCCAACGCGACGAAGGAGGACCACACGTCGTACGCCTGCCAGGCCCATATGGAAGAGGATGGTTTCTTTGCTTATGAGATACGGTTTCTGCACTTCGACCGCACGGCCCGGTGGCCAGGGGCGATCCGACGCCTCGGCCTGTCACATATGAATCTGTGCATCGACAATATCCATGGTCGTCCTCTTCTCCGCTGATTTGGATTTTTCTTGACTGCCCTTCTATCCTGAAGCAGCGCAGAAGGGCAACCGTCACTGGGGCCTAACTCATGATCGACGGCGGTTGTACGGCGCGCTAACGTGTGGGCAACAACGTACTGAAATAAGGAGGCATGGACTATGGATCTCAGCACTTTGGAAGCCATGGAGCAGATCAAACAATTGAAGGCCCGCTATTTTCGCTTGGTGGACCACAAACGCTGGGAGGAGTGGGGGGAACTCTTTACTGAAGATGTGACCGCGGTCTACTACAACGCGCCACGTGATCGCCCCAACGATGGACTCCCAGAGCTGCAGTGCACCGGACGGACGAACTTGGTGGAGGCTGTGCGTCGAGCCCTCTCTAAGGTCCTCTCCGTGCATCAGGGTCACATGCCGGAGATCGAGATCACCAGCCCCACCACGGCGCGGGGCATCTGGGCCATGTTCGACTACTTGCGATTGCCCAACTGCATCTTCAAAGGCTATGGGCACTATGAAGAAGAGTATGTCAAGGAAACGAACGGCTGGAAGATCAAGAGCGTTTTACTGACGCGACTGCATTGTGACATCCAGTGGGAGAACCCAGCAAACACGAAGTGATAAAGGGGGCTGTTCGAGGCCGAGGCACGTTCCGCGCCAGATTCACCCCCCATTCACCGTTCGCTGTCCAGAACTATCCAGCAGTCCCAACTGAAACTACGAGCTGCGTAGCAATTCCCTCTCCCTCCGGGAGAGGGCTAGGGTGAGGGAATGCCAATTGTCGATTGGGGATTGGGGAGTGCAGATTTAGGGAGGAGTACAGTCTCGAACATTGCCTTCTCAATCCGCATTCGTCATTCAACAATCTTTTCTTCCCCTCATCTTGACCTTCTCCCTCAGGGAGAAGGAACCCTCTGCTTTCCATGCACAATGAGTGCCGAGCACTATTGATTAGACGCCCAGCTTCAGCGAAGCGAGGGACGTACGATCCACTACCGGGAGGCGTGCGACGCCCGTTTGCAACTTGACGGACCCTGGGAAGCGCTCGAATGGATCTGGGAGGTCCAGCTCTTTGGCGTATTCCCTTATCGCTGGCGCCACTTCTTGTGCGAACAGCCGCATACTGTTCCGCCGATCTTCATTACTCACAGTACCTTGCACCTGGAAGACGGTAAGTATACTCACGCGCAGCAGCCGCATGATGGTCTTGACTCGCTCTATGACCGTCTTGGGCGACCCGACAATCATGAGATAGTCCTTCTGCGCCTTGTCATAGGCTGACATCAGTTTGCGGCGGACCTCGTTATAATCCTTGCTGTCGTTGGCGCTCTTCCCTTCCTGCGCTTGTTTCAGCCTTTCTGAGCTGACACCCACCCAGCCACCGCTCGGCATCCGCGCCAGGCGGCGAATCGCATCCTTAGAGTTATAGCCCGGCGGTAAGGTGTGCTCCGGCCGTGAGAAGGCTCCTGGCCCTCCTCCGAACATAAAGCCTTTGCCGAGTTCTTGGGCCTTCTCATCAGTATCCGCCACGAACGCACTCATCAGGTAGCCGAAGTTCTCCGGCCCGGCCTGATACCCGTGCTTGGCCGCAGTGTCGGCGTAGAAGTCCCACATATCGCAGGTCGGCCCCAGCGCCGTGACCAACCCCATATACGGGTAGCCGCGTTCCGCGCACCACTGGGCAGTTTCGGGACTCAAGACCCCCGGAATCCACATCTGCGGGTGCGGCTTCTGATAGGGCAGGACCCACGGGTTCACGTGTCGATAGTGGAAGTGCTTACCTTCGTAGCGCCACGGACCGGGTCGCGTCCACGCCTGGATAATGAAGTCATGCGCTTCGTTGAAGTACTCCCGGTTGTAGGCGGGGTTGGCGTTGTTGAAGAACTGCTCGCTGCCGGCGCCACGCACCCAACCTGTGACAAGACGCCCTCGAGAAATGAGATCAATCTCTGCCAGTTCTTCTGCCATGCGTAGCGGATGTTTGAGGACCGGCAGAGGATTGCCAATCAACACAATCTTTGCACGCTTGGTGATGCGCGCGAGGATCGAGGCCTCGACATTCATCACGCTGCCCATGCAAAAGGGATTACCATGATGCTCATTGAGCATGAGGGCGTCAAAGCCCAGGTCCTCGGCATAGCAGTATTCATCCAAGAAGTAGTTGTAGTCGTCGGCCGCTTTCTCACGGTCAAAATATTTGTTCGACACCGCAAAGAAAGCTTCATTTCTGAGGATTTCCTCCTCAGGCACCCAGCGATACGGGCGTTCGGTGAAATAGCCAATGATCATGCGCGTTCCTCCCGTGAAAATAATTTTGCGACGTTCCCTTTTCAACCAAAAGCCTCGTGCCAGTTGTCTACGTGACTGTAGCCGCTCATGGAGTCCAGCCTCCTTCGAGCCCGCATGGTGCCGAGGGGCACGCGGGTGAGCAGAGGGAGCGAGAAGCGCAAGGCCAGCGTGGCGGTCGAAGACTGCAGGAATGACTCGGCAGGCGTAGGACGCCCGTACAGCCTGAAGTCTGAACGACCGTCCTACGTCCATTGACGGACGCGAACGAAGACTTTGCATGGTGGGGGAGCTTTGCTTTTGTCGCTCTCGTTAGTATACTAGTTGTGTGGCAACCGAGACTGTACTGTCGTACAAGTTGAAACTGTTTCCTACACGCAATAAGGCCGATACGCTTGCGCTCTTGTCGGGGCACTTCCGCGCGCTGCACTCGGTTGCCACACAATCTATTGCGGCAATGGAGGTGCCCCGTATCCCGTCGTGTAAGGGCACGGGCGAGTTTGCTGGACGGGCAACCCGTCGCGCTTTCACTGACTATCGCCGGAACCTGAAAGCAGCGCGCAAAACTGGCAAGCCGTTTACTCCTCCTACCCTCCGCGCTGAACTGATTGACGCCGCACAGGTCCAAGTCCCACGCCAAGCCAAGAGCTTTGACCTGTGGGTTATGGTGCAAGGGGTAGGTAAGCTCTACGTCCCCGCTAAGAAGCACCGGGCTATTAACAGAACACTTGCGTTTCCCGGCGCTGCGCTCTGTGAACAAGGCGAAATCTTCCGCAAGAATGGCAAGTGGTACGTCAGAGTCGGGGTCAAGGTGCCACTGCCTGACGAAAAGCTGGTCAAAGAATGGATCGGCGTTGATGTCGGTGTACGTCGTGCCATTACGTGTAGCGATGGGTATCAAGGGCCAGACCTGCGACCCATCCTGGATACACAACAACAACGAACAGCGGATCAGCAACGGCATCTGCATGATACGGAGATTGATTCGCTGACCCCTCCGAGACAAGCGCAAGCCAAAGAAGCCCGAGCCCTTGTGAGCCGTGCTCAGAAGTCGGGTCGAGGCATTGCGCTTGAGAATCCCCGATCGCTGCCGAAGTACCGGCAATGGAGTGCAAAATTCTTCGCGCAGTGCACTCTCCTGTTGGCTGC
>JAYVFX010000716.1:0-3272 GCA_043772795.1 Deltaproteobacteria bacterium | reverse complement strand
ACGTGAGTAGTGGGGAGGGTCACCGCAATTAATTGTACCCAACGTGGCATGCTTTCTAGCGGATAAAAGACACAGCTAAACGGCTGAATGATAAACCCGACCGACCAGGCGAGGACCTGAATCCGTAGACCATAGCGAAAGATCAACGCTGCGATGATGATGCCGACTACCCAACCAAAGAGCAAGAGAATGCTGGTAAAGATGATCAACGCAGGGCCACCCACCTGAAGAATATTAAAGGCATACAATGCCCAGGCGAGCAGGCTAAGGAAGATGAAGCTGAGGATGCAGCGAAACAGCCCGATCAGCCCGATGGCGCAGAAAAGTTCGAGTGGAGTGACGGGCGAAGCAAACAGGTTGTAGATATTGCGACTCCAGAAGTCTTCCAAAACAAAGGTTCCGACATCTGTCTGCGCGCGCCAGAACAGACTCCACAACACTGTACCACCGAGGAAGAATTCCATGACGCCAGAGGAGGATGATGTGGAAGCAACGAAGGTGCTGGTGAACCCCCATAAAAGCAGCGAAATCACCGGCCAGTAGACGATATCAAAGATGCGATCCAAGCTGCGATAGCAGATCGTTGCAAATTTATAGACCAAGCCCCAGACGACCGACGCGCGGAGAGTACACAATTCGTGATAGTCCATAACAATTGCGGATTTGGGATTGCGGATTGCGGATTCTTAATTGCGGAATGCGGATTGCAGAATGCGGATTTGTAAAACCTGAACTTTCCCTGCCCCAATCTACAATCCACATTCTCCAATCTAAAATTCTTCAGAGTTCTCCACGGGCGACTTTGATAAACACGTCCTCCAGCGTCGGACGGACGAGATTGATGTCTGCAATTGTTGCTCCGGATTGGGTGACGTGCCGTAGGATAGCGTCAAGCTGTTGCTCGGGGTCATTCAAGACAAACCGTAAGGTTGAGTCTGTCCCAACTTCAGCCGGAGGGAGACTGTCAGACCAGGGAAGAGCGGTCACTGCAGTCCCGGCACGAAAGCGGATGATGAGCGTCTGTTGCGGAATAAGTCGCGTGATACGCTCAGTCGTATCGATGCGGAGAATTTGCCCTTTACTGAGGAAGGCGATGCGACCGCACAGTTCTTCAACTTCATTCATGTTGTGCGAGGTAAACAAAATCGTCGTGTGTTTCTCGCGTTGAAACTCTTGGAGTGCGCGTCGAGTCTTCTCCGCAATGTCCGGGTCTAACCCGACGGTACATTCATCTAACAAGAGGAGTTCTGGGTCATTGATGAGCCCTTTACAGAGAGTAACACGGGTGTGTTGTCCGGAACTCAGATACTGTAATTTTTTGTTGGCTAGATCGGTAATCTCAAAGCGTTCGAGTAATTCGTCAATTTTGCCACGAATATTCTTCACGCTGTAGATGTGACCGTATACGCGGAGATTCTCACGAACGGTGAGAACTCCGTTGAGACTAGTGAACGCAGCGGCAACGTTCATGCGCCGTCGAATCTCAAGCGAGTGATGGGCAAAGTCTTGGCCAAAAACCTGGATCTGTCCGCTATCGGCAAGAATGAGACCGAGGAGAATGTTGATGGTGGTAGATTTGCCTGCCCCGTTTGGTCCCAGCAGACCAAAGATCTCTCCACGCTCGACGGAAAACGAGACGCCTTTAAGCGCCTCGACCGTATCGTAGCGCTTACGTAACTCGGAGATTTCGAGGAGAGACATGACTTTTGAAGAAGGGGGAAACGGTAAAATGGGTAAAAGGCGAAAAGGATAAAAAGAAAATACGCGCCTGTCCTTTCTCTGTTTCCTTTTTCTCGACTCCAGACTCCGAGACGCCCAGACTCCTAGACTATTTCCTTGCCATTTCCCTTTTTCGCCCTTCTTTAGGCGGTTCTAAATCACGCCTTGTTTTTTGAGTCGTGTGAGATCATCTCTTGTGAGTCCGGCGAAATGAGAATAGATGCGTTCGTTATCATGACCGACGGCGACAGAGCCACGCCAGATCTTGCCTGGCGTCAGTGAGAACTTAGGAGTGATGCCAGTTCCTTTGACTTTTCCCGCTTGTCCGTCTTCCCATTCCACATGCACCTGTCGGGCTTGGTAGTGCGGGTCTTCGGCCATGCCTTTGCTATTCATGATGGGGCAGCTGGCGACTTGGTGGGCATTCATCGTTTCGACTACTTCTTGGACTGAACGCTCAGCGACCCAGCCCTGTAAGATGGCATCGAATTCGATGCCTTCGATGGAGTTCAGATCGGTACTGGCCTGTTGCCATTTGGGATCGTTAGGATCTAAGCCTAATGCGATGCAGACGCGGGAAAATACGGCAAGCCCAACTGCACCAATGACGACCCAGCCGTCCTGCGCTTGAAACGCATTGTATGGCTGAAAGGCCGTCGCCTTATTGCCTGAGCGGCCACGCACAAACCCGTCGATGAAATACTCGACCATGGTTCCAGAGAGTAAACGATGAATAGACTCAAACTGTGAGACATCAACGACTTGTCCCTTACCCGTGCGCTGTGCGTAGATATAGCCGGCGAGAGATGACCATAAGCAAAAGAGGGCGGTGATGTAATCCGCGGTCCAGGGATTGGCGCGGATTGGTGGCTCGGGATCAGGAAATCCGGTTTGGTACATTAACCCACCGAAAGCCTGGCCAATCATGTCGTATGATGCGCGACCCAAGTATTCCGGGTGACCTGATTGTCCGTAGCCGGACACATGAGTGATAACGATTTTGGGATTCGCTTGCAGGACGACCTCATCTGTCAGCCCCCATTTCGTGTAACTCCCAGGCTTGGAGCTTTCCATCCACAAATCGCACGACTTCACGAGGCGCAGAAAGAGGTCCTTTCCCTCTGGTTGGCTCATATCAAGAGAGACATAGAATTCGTTGCGACGTTCCTGGATCCAGGTAGTCGCAATTTTCCCTTTGCCATCTGTTGTGGGCAATTGTCGCCCAAGGTGGCGCCACGCAGCATCCCCTTCACCGGGACGTTCGACTTGAATCACTTCCGCACCCATCTCAGCAGCTAACGTGGCCGCATACGGCTGCGCAATGAGACTGCCGGTCGACAGAATCCGCACTCCTTGGAGGGGACCAAATTGTTCAGGGACTAAAAACGGCGGGCGAGTTTCCATGTCGTTCCTCCCACGGTGAACAGCGACGTTATCCCTAACCCAAATCGACTGGGAAGGCAACGAGAGAACGCGCAATGGTTCTCCTTCTAAATCTTTTCAACCAGAAACCGATGTCCTCTAGTGAAGCGGAACCAGAGATTGACAATATC
>JAYVFX010000715.1:0-2302 GCA_043772795.1 Deltaproteobacteria bacterium | reverse complement strand
CCAGCACAAAGAGTTTCTCTACGAGCAACCCGCGTTTCCCGAAGTCGAATACATCTTCAAGCATGCGCTCACACAAGAGGTAGCCTACAATTCCGTGCTGCTCGAACGTCGGAAAGTCCTGCACGAACAAACTGCGCAGGCGCTTGAACATCTGTATCACGAGCGGTTAGAGGAACATTACCGTGATTTAGCCCATCACTACCGCCGGAGTGACAACACGCAGAAGGCGATTGCGTATCTCCACAAGGCTGGACAACAGGCCGTGCAGCGGTCAGCCTATAGCGAAGCAACGCTGCATTTCACGCAGGAAATAGCCTTGCTGCACACCCGCCCCGAGACGGAAGAAGGCACTCGGCAGGAGATTCTTGCGCAAACCCTCTTGGGGAGTGTCCTTATGGTGACACACGGGATCAGCGCGCCTGAGGTAGGTACGGCGTTCACGCGTGCGTATGAGCTCTGTCAACGCTTAGCTGATCCCGTGCAACTGTTTGCCGTACTCGTCGGTCTGCGAGGGTATATGTGTGTGCGAGGGGAAGCCCATACAGCCCTGGCCTATGCCGAGCAGCTCCTGCACGTCGCCCAGCAGATAGGGGATGCTGGGTTTCTCCTCCAGGCGCATTTGGCGTTAGGTGTCAGTTATTACTTTCTAGGAGAGTTTGCCCTCGCTCACCAACATTGTGAGCTGGGGATTCGGTTGTATGACCCGCAACATCATTCTTCGCATACGCTGCTGTACGGGTATGATCCCAAGGCGCTGTCCCTGCTCTATTCTCTGTGGGCGTTGTGGGCATTGGGATATCCGGACCAAGCGCGGCACGAATGTGAGGAGATGCTGACGCTTGCTGGAGAGCGTGCGCACCCGTTCACTTTGGTCAACGCCCTCGTTTTCGCAAACAAGCTCTTTGTCTATCGCCGTGAAGAACAGCAAATTATTGACGCTCTGCCCGAGGCCGTCCGTCTCTGTACGGAGTACGGCATCCCACTGTACCTAACAATCGATACGATCTTCCGTGGGTGGGTGTTCCTGCGCCAAGACCGAGCGGCAGAAGGAGTACGGCTGATACAGGAGGCGCTGTCCTCTCTGGACGCGATGGAGGTACAGGTAATGCGGCCGGAATGGCTCGCCTACCAGGCAGAAGGTTATGCCGAGATGGGACAAGTTGAGCATGGTTTGGCCGTGGTAACGCAAGCGTTAGCGCTCGTGGAAAAGAATGACGAGCGGTACTACGAGGCGGAGGTGTATCGGCTCAAAGGCGAACTCACCTTACAAAAGTTGTCAGTCGTCAGTTCTCAGTTGTCAGTTACCGATCCCCGACCCCTGACCCCCGACCCCCAAGGCGAAGCCGAAGCGTGTTTCCTCAAAGCCATCGACATTGCCCAAAAGCAGCACGCTAAATCGCTAGAACTCCGTGCAACGATGAGTCTCGCTCGCTTGTGGCAACGACAAGGCAAGCAAACCGAAGCTCACAAGCTGTTGTTAGAGATCTACAACTGGTTCACCGAAGGCTTTGATACCAAGGACCTGCAAGAAGCAAAGGCCCTGATTGAAAAATTGAGCCCTTGAGTCATCGGGCGATTAAAACATTGAGTGACGTAGCCCGAATGCAATCCGGGAATTTGGTCCCTGGATTGTATCCGCTCTGGGTTGATTACCTTTGAAAATACAGGAGCAATCAAGATACGCGGGCACGTATCGATCGAGGAGATAGTCGCTGCGGCAGTACACAAGGGCAACACTCTTTAGAACTATCCAGTGAAGAGGGCACTCATTCCGACAGTGCTACAGGAGCGTCATTACTGAACGGATTGGCAGTATCGAACCTCTGCGGTATATTTCCCCTATCGTTCGCTTACAGCAGTCAGGAGAGGCAATGTCTAGCACTGCATACGACATCTTCCAGCGTCATCGCTTAACCGTGGCCGAGTATCATCGCATGGCCGAGGCGGGCATCTTTTCACCAGATGCCCGCGTGGAGTTAATTGAAGGGGAGGTCATCGATATGCCGCCAATCGGGAGTCCGCATGCTGGGACGGTCAATTATCTTGGGGATAATGTAAAACTAGCTTGCGGCACGCAGGCGATCGTTGCGATACAAAATCCTGTGTTTCTCAACCTACATCACGAGCCTCAGCCCGACCTTATGCTGTTGCGCCCGCGACCGGATTTCTATCGCAGCTCTCACCCGACTCCTGCCGATGTATTCTTAATTATCGAAGTAGCCGATACCTCGCTTGCCTACGACACGCAAATCAAGCTCCCGCTCTATGCTCGCCACGGTATCCCAGAAGTGTGGTTGGCTGA
>JAYVFX010000714.1:0-8071 GCA_043772795.1 Deltaproteobacteria bacterium | reverse complement strand
AGCCTGCCAGAATTGCCTCTCTCCTCCTTCGCCCGGTGGTAGTGAGCAGTTCGCGGGTGGATCACGATTTGTTTCCCCGACGTTATTGAGAAGTTACGGATGAAGCGGTAGTTCGACCCGTCGGCATCCCACACGCTCAGGCCGATCCGGCGGGGGGAGAGCGGGACAATAAAGTGAGCGTACGATTCCACCGCGACGATGATGCCGTTGGGGCCGGGAGTGATGCCCGTGAAGGCTACGCCGCCCACCGGAAGCTGATCTGCCGGGATCGCATAGGTCCTCACGACCGCGCGCGTTTCCACGTCCATCGCTAGGATCTTGCCATTGGACAGGCGAGAGGAGACTGGGTCCACGGAATTGTAGAACAGTACGCGCCGCGTCGCCGGATCGTAGGTCATGGAGGCCGATGCGGCAGGCACAGCCGGGTTGGCAGCAATGCCCTGGTCAAACTGCACCTGGCCGGAGGCGGTCATGGGGAAGATGCGGATGCCCTCAAAGTCCGCGTCCGCCGCTACCCACAGCTCGTGCGTGCCATCTGCCCTTGGAACGACCGCCACACCGCCGGTGAGAAAGGTGCTATCGAACTCCTCAAACCCAGAAAGGCCGGAGTAAAAAGTACCTGGGGTGAAATCCCAGGTGTAGCGCTTCACCCTGCCGAAGGCACCGACGATGACGTCATCGTTGAACGATACCTTGATATCATTGATGCCATAGGGAAAGATATCGCCCGTCGCGTAGGTAAGCTGTTCGCCCTGACGGTTGAACCGAAAGACCTTGAGCGAATCAAAGCTCAAGAGGCTGTCGGCCAGGATCACATCGCCGTTCGTGAGCCAATCCACGTTACCAAAGGTGCTACCGCAGAGCGTCTGGCAGTTTCTGGTAAGCCCCTTGACGTTAAAGTTTTCGTCGAGCACGACCAGGGCATTACCGCTAGTAATGATAGCGGAAATAATGTAGTCATTGTCGTCCCACAAGTCGGCGGCACGGACGGCGGAAGCCATGCAGACAAATATGGCCAAACCCAAAATGGCGGCGCGGGCCAGACGTGTGGGGCTCGAATTCCTTTTCCCGGCTTGAGTGAACTGGGAGAGGGGAATCTCACCATACGTGCTCATGACCTTGAAGTCCCGGGTCATACCATTGATGCGAGGGAGGAGATTTTGTTGAGTTGTTTGTGCTTCCATTGTGCTATTCCTTTCCTACGTATTGTTGTTCTTGTACTATTACCTGCGCCAGCGTCTGTTCGATGAAAATCTTGAGCTCGTTCCACGAGGTAAAATGGGTCGCGTGGCCGGAGACGATATGTTCGATCCGCCCGACCCGATGAGCCGGTGACTCTTCTGTTTGCCCGGAGAACTGCACCACAAAGGCACGGTTGGTGGGTAGCGCGGGTGCTTGTCGTGGGATTGTCTGCTTTGTCGTATTCATGCATCCATTCTCGTTGTGTGTTCTTGCTCTGTCTGGAAAAGCAGCATAGAGAGGGAAACGGTTAGCAGGTAGTCGCAATCGGTTAGTTTTTCGGTTAGCAACGGTTAGTTTTTTAAGGAAAGAGAAATATGAAAGAGACGCGGTATCTGAGCTTCGGCTCCTTTCGGCTCGATCCGCAGCAACGCCAATTGTGGCGGGACCAGCAGACGCTTGAGCTACAACCCAAACCTTTGGCTGTCTTACAGTATTTGGTAGAGCATGCCGGTCAGGTGGTGACGAAGGAGGAGTTGCTCAAACAGGTCTGGGCTGGCGTGTATGTGAGCAACACGGCCTTGAAGGTGTGTATCCGCGCCATCCGCGCAGCCTTGGCAGATACCGTCGAGCAGCCAACGTATCTGGAGACGGTCGGCCGTGAGGGGTATCGGTTTATCGCCCCGCTCACTACGCCTCCCCACTCTCGTCCAGAGTCTAGCGTCCAGAGTCTAGAGTCTAGAGTCAGAAAAACCAAAGGTAGCGGCTTCCCTTCAGACACTAGACCCTAGACGCCAAACCCTAGACGTTCCCTTGGTTGGTCGTAAGGCGGAACTCGCCCGTCTTCACCAATTGTTAGGGAAAACCATGAGCGGTGAACGCCAGATCGTCTTTGTGACTGGCGAACCGGGTATCGGCAAGACGACGGTGGTGGATGCCTTTTTGTTTGGTGTTCGGAGTTTCAAAGAGTTCGGAGTACGAAGCACCCCTCCCCAAACTCCAAACCCCGAACTGTCTTCAACTCCCATCCTCATCGCGCGAGGCCAATGCCTAGAGCAGTACGGCGAAGGAGAAGCCTATCTGCCAGTGATGGAGGTCTTAGGGCAGTTGTGTCGGGGCCCAGGAGGGGAACGGGTCCTTGCCGTATTGCAGCGTTATGCGCCGACGTGGCTGGTGCAGATGCCTGCGTTAGTGCAAGAGGCAGAGTTAGAAGCCTTGCAACGCAAAGCGGCAGGTGCGACGCGAGAGCGGATGCTGCGTGAAATAGCCGAAGCACTTGAGGCGCTGACCACCGAGCAAGGGACCGTCCTTGTTTTTGAAGATCTCCATTGGAGTGATCGCTCGACGGTGGAGCTACTCGCCTACTTAGCGCAACGCCGGACCGTGCTCCGACTGTTAGTAGTGGGTACCTATCGTCTGGCAGATATCATACTCCGAGATCATCCGCTGAAAGGCATTAAGCAGGAGTTGCAAGGACATGGGCAGTGCGAAGAGATACGGCTGGAACTATTGACCACTGAAGAAGTACAACAATATGTGACGCAGCAACTCGGCGCGCAGACCTCCGCCAGCGAGCTTGCTGAGCAGGTGTATCACCGTACCGATGGAAATCCGTTGTTCATGTGCAACGTCGTGGAGCAGTATCTGCACCAAGGACGCCTCGATGAGACGGCGCCGGCGAGTGTGCAGGAAATGATTGGCCGCCAGATTGCGCGGCTCAGTGAAGAACAGCGTCAGATGTTAGAAGCGGGTAGTGTGATGGGGATAGAGTTCGTGGTGGCGGTAGTGGCCGACGTGCTGCAGGGCGAGGTCGAGACACTCGAAGCGCACTGTGAGGAGTTGGCGCAGGCAGGCCGCTTTCTCCAAGAGGCAGGGATTGTCGAATGGCCAGATGGGACGTTAAGTGGGCGGTACCGATTCCGGCATGCACTGTATCAAGAGGTGTTGTACCAACGGATTGTGGCGGTACGGCGGGTACGGTTGCATCGGCAGATTGGGCTGCGGGAAGAGGTGGCCTATGGCAAGCGGGCGCGGGAGATTGCAGCGGAGTTGGCAATGCACTTTGAGCGAGGTCGAGATTACCAGCGCGCGGTGCAATATCTGACATACGCAGGAAAGAATGCCAGTCAACGCTCTGCGCATACACAGGCAACTGCTCAGTTCTCCAGAGCGTTAGAGTTGCTCGCGACATTGCCCGACACCACAGAACGCTCCCGGCAGGAACTTGCGCTCGTTGTTGCCTTGGGGAGTTCACTGATCGCCATCAAGGGCTATGGTGCACCAGAAGTAGAGCAGGTCTATCTACGGGCACACAAGTTGTGTCAGCACCTTCAAGATGCCCCACAACTCTTCTCCGTATTAGGGGGGCTGGGCACCGTCTATTATAGCCGGACACAGTTCCGCACGGCACTAGACCTGTCGGAGCAGATGTTGGCTATCGCCCACAGGGAGCAGGACCCGCGCCGCCTTATCTGGGCCCATTTTTCCCTCGCGATAAACCTGGCCGACTCTGGCGAGGTGGTCGCGGCCCGTGAGCATCTGGAGCAAGGGCTCAGTTACTACGAGCCACAAAAGCATCGCGTTCAGAGCTATGTACAAGATCCGGCGATCTCGTGTCTCCGTGCCCTCACCTATGTGTTGTGGTTGTTGGGCTATCCAAATCAAGCGCGGCAGAGAAGTCAGGAGGCACTTGCGCTCGCTCAGACCCTCTCTCATGCGTATAACACAGCGATGGCACTCGACGCGGCGTACGATCTCCATCACCGTTGCAGGGAACTCCGGATGGCCCAAGACGTGGGACAGTCGCTTCTCGCACTTGCCCACGAACATGGATTTCCATTCTTCGTCATGCAACAGACTGTGCGACAAGGGTGGGAGATGGTCATGCAAGGGCATGGCCCAGAAGGCATCACGCAGATACGCCAAGACTTTGTCAGGGTCAAGGCAACCGAGGCAGAAATCAACCTGACCTTCTTGTTCGCCCTGCTGGCTGACGCGTACAGGGAAACAGGACAAAGAGAAGAAGGATTGCAGATCGTCGAGGAAGCCCTGGCTATGAGCAGAGAAGGGCCACGCTGGCGAGAGACCGAACTCTACCGGCTGAAGGGAGAACTCCTGCTAGCGCAGGTAAGCACGGAGCATGGAGCGCGGAGCACAGAGCAGAAAATAAAAAGTCAGGAGCAAGGAGTAAGGAGTAAGGAGCAGAAATCCGGAAATTTAGATTCTCAATCCCAGATCCTAGATCCAGAGTCAGAGTCAGAAGCGGAAACGTGTTTCCTTAAAGCCCTCGACCTCGCTCGCCAGCAGCAAGCAAAGTCACTGGAATTACGTGCGGTGATGAGCCTAGTGCGGTTGCGACAACAGCAATCGGCGCAGCAGAGAGCAAAGAGTAAAGAGCAAGGAGCTGGGAGAAAAAAGTCAGGAGTCAAGAGTCAGGAGCAGGAATCCCTCACTCAGCTTACCGAGGCACACAAGATGTTAGTCGAGGTTTATGAATGGTTCACCGAAGGGTTTGAGACGCAAGATCTGCAAGATGCACGGGCACTACTGGAAGAATTGCGACGGTGAAGGAACCCATCCACGCCCATGAAAGTTGACAATCACAATCGGTAAGCATGGGGCAAGGGTGCCACTGGCGGACAAGCCGCCAGTGCATCAAGAAAACACGGGTAGCAAGCCCCCCGACGGAGGGGGCAGGCTACCCGTGGCACCCTGCGCTTTTACCTGCTCGACGATTCCTTTGCCGTGCCCTTCCCATACTGCGGGAGGACCGCAGGTTTACTTGGTGAACTGGAAGAGCGCTTCGTGCACGATTCCTTCGCCCAAGTCGAGTATCATAGTCTTGCAGGAGTTGGCGTAGCTCTTGGGCGTCTTCCAGTTGAACTGGTAGTAGCCGTTGCCCAAGTTCTGCAGACCCGAGGCACCGGCCGCGTACTCCTCAAGCTGATCGGCACTGGTTCTCAGGCTGCAAGCGAGGCTCGCCACCGTCACCGTCACACTAGCGAGATTCGTCACCGGCTTCCCGCCGGAGTCAATTAACCTCCACTTGAGGGGGATACTCTGACCGGCCTTGGCGACGTTCAGCACGGGAGGGTTGTCAATCGGCGCGAAGAATCCTGCAAAGGTAAATGCGACGGTATAAACCGCAGTGGTGGTCCTCGTGTTGCCAGCGTTGTCGGTGGCGGTGCAGCTTACCGTCTTGATCCCGACGCTGGCCGTGTTTACCGTGCCGCAGCTTGAGGTGGCCACACCTGAGGTGGCGTCGCTGGCGTTAGCGCTAGCGGTGGCAACGCCGTTTAACAGCACCGGATTAGGCGAGACGAGGGGAGCGAGGGTGGGTGCAGTAGCGTCACGACGGATGGTCACGCTTTCAGATGCCGTGCCGCCAAGGCTGGTAGCAGTACAGGTCAAGGTCGTTCCGGTAGTATCGTTGGTGATTGTCACCGCATCACAGCCACTCTGCGTCGTGACGGTCGACTCGTCGTCCGTTACGTTCCAACTCACTGTCACATTACTCGCATACCAGCCGTTACTGCCCAGAGTCCCGCTGATGTTCGGAGTAATGACCGGCGGCGTGGTGTCGAGAACAGTATAAGACACAGTGGCTGTCCTCGTATTGCCGGCTCTGTCGGTGGCGGTGCAGTTCAGCGTCTTGACCCCAACGCTGGTCGTGTTTACCGTGCCGCAGCTTGAGATAGCCACGCCCGAGGTCGAATCGCTAGCGTTGGCGCTAGCGGCGGCAGTGCCGTTCAGCAGAACTGGATTGGGCGAGACGCTGGGAGCGAGGGTTGGGGCGGTGGCATCACGACGGATGGTCACGCTTTCAGAGGTCGTGCCGCCAGCGCTGGTGGCTGTACAGGTCAAGGTCATGCCGGTAGTGTCGCTGGTGATCGTCACCGCATTACAGCCGCTCTGCGCAGCCACGGCCGACTCGTCGTCCGTCACAGTCCAACTCACCGTCACATTGCTCACGTACCAACCGTTGCTGCCCTGGGTCCCGCTGATATTCGGGGTAATGATCGGCGGCGTGGTATCAGGATTGGCGCTGTACTCGTAAGCGCCGATGTCGCATTCGTTGTCGCTGCTTACCCCGTCGCCGTCGGCGTTGCGGCCGTAGCCGCGCTGGTCGACGTCGTTGCCGGACGCGGCTACACAGCTTGAAGATGGTGCGTGGTCGATAGCTGCGCTGCCTTCATCGAGCGCCATTGTCAGTGTCGGTCCACCGCTGTTGGCCAGCGGTAGAAGCTTGATTTGCTGCAGGGAATACACTGTCGCATCGCCACAGGTGCCGTCCGAGTCGATGTTAAAGACGTCAGCGATGAAATCTCCCTGACAATCATTCCCTACGGGGTTGCCGACGACGAGAGTGTTGTGGAGAGTGAACTGACCAAAATTCCTTTGCAGCCCGCCGCCTCTAGGAGCAGCATTGTCGGCGAAAGTGCTGTTGGTGACTGTGACAGTGCCGGTAAGGCTGCAGATGCCGCCGCCGAGGAAGCTTGAAAGGTTCCCGGAGAAAGTGCTATTGGCTACCACTACATCACCGCCCCGGACGTAGATGGCGCCACCATAACCATTGATGGCGCTATTACTATAGAAAGTACTATTGCTGATGTGCAGCGTAACTGAGTCTAGATTATTAGCGTCGTTTTCAATGGCGCCGCCGAAGTTTCCACTGTTGAAGGAAAAGGTGCTGTTGGTGACAGTTACATGACCTCGGTTCCAGATCCCAGCACCGCCCGCTTCGGGGTTATTGATGTCGCCCTCGCGGTAACCACGAGTGATCGTAATGCCGCTGAGGTTGAGCGTATTATCTGGACTCACATACAGCACCCGGACCCTATTCTGTCCATCGAGGGCGATCTGCTCACCTCCGTCAATCGTCAAAGGGGCATGGAGGGTGTCATTGATATCCGGCAAGGTTGAATCTAGGAAAATACTGCCGGAGACACTGAAGATAATCGTATCGGCGCCGTCGCCAGCCGCACAGTCGCCAGCTGACAGGTCTCCAACGGCTTTGGCATTCATAATAGCCTCGCGCAAGGTGCATGCGCTGTCCCCGGGCGTAGCGCTATCATCAGTCGAGTTGACGATGATCGTTGCATCCGCACGTGCAGCAGGCGCCGGTCCTACCAGCGCTAGCGCAGCCATGAGCAAGATGAGGGACAAGAACACGAAGCGGCGGTTGAGAAAAATTGTTGCGGTTTTCATGATATCTCCTCCGTATAGTGATCCGGCGACCAGGAAATGGAACCGGCCTTGTGGTCGCCCAAAAGCTGGGCAAGAGCGATGGCCTGCCTCCTGCACTAACCAACTACTTGGAGACAGGATCAGCGTGGGCTCCTGCTCGTCCTCGCTGCTGCTCCTAAAGTCAGGAGGACATGGGTCTGTGCTCCTAATGCGAGGGTTGGGGTTTCGTTGAGTTGTTGGTGATTGCATCGTGTTACTCCTTTCCTGCCTGTTGTTCTCTGACCTGTGTCAGTGTCTGTTCAACGAAAGCCTGGAGTTCGGTCCACGACTGGAAATGGGTAGCATGGCCGGAGACGATATGTTCGATCCGTCCGGCCCAATGATCCGGTGATTCTCCTGCCTGTCCGGAGAACTGCACCACAAAGGCGCGGTTGGTTGGCAGTGCCGGTGCTTGTCGTGGGAACGTCTGCTTTGTCGTCTTCATGCATCTTCCTCTCGTGTGTTCTTGCTCCGTCTGGAAAAGCAGCATAGAGAGAGAAACGGTTAGCAGGTAGGGGCAATCGGTTAGTTTTTCGGTTAGCAACGGTTAGTTTTTGCAGGGAGCAGGGAGCGGGAAGGAGGCAATACGCAACACACGTCGAGCTAATAAAAAATCATAAAATGTTACTTTATATGTAACTTCTCAATAACGTCGGGGAAACAAATC
>JAYVFX010000713.1:0-6858 GCA_043772795.1 Deltaproteobacteria bacterium | reverse complement strand
GAGCGAAGCAATCCTTGGCTGGAAAAGAGATTGCTTCGTCACCGGAGTTTATCCTGAGCCTGTCGAAGGGGCTCCTCGTAATGACCTGAGCCTTAAAGTACGGCGGTTGGACATTTCCCGTCGGTGGGTCACAGTGTTGTCCAGCTTCCTCGGTCAGGAGCTGTGGCGAGAAGTTCTTACCATATGCTTCGCTTTATCTTCGATCTCGATCGTGTTATGGAACCCCGTACATGCAACGGTGGGTAGCCATCAAAATCGCCAAACGGGGACAGCCTTGAGAGGCAGAGACGGTGCGGATATGGAACGATCAAGAGGACTGCAGTTCGACACTATCGGTGAATGGTCGGAGGTCAAACTCGACATTATTCGGGAGTATGCAACAGCGTACTCCACTATCTTCAGTGGCGAACAACAAGCAAAATTTCATCACGTGTACGTCGATGCCTTTGCGGGGGCTGGGGTCCATATATCGAAGATGACTCGAGAGTTTATTCCAGGCAGTCCACTCAATGCACTGCTCGTGAATCCTCCGTTTCGTGAGTTTCACTTCATTGATCTTGATGGGAAAAAGATAGTCGCGCTGAAAGAGTTGGTCGGAAACCGGAGAGATGTTCATCTCTATAAGGGAGATTGCAACAAAGTCTTGTTAGAGAAAGTGTTTCCAAAAGTCCGCTTTAAAGACTATAGGCGTGGTCTGTGCCTGCTCGATCCATACGGATTACATCTCAACTGGGAAGTGATTCAGACTGCCGGCAGGATGAAGAGCATCGATTTGTTCCTTAATTTTCCCATGATGGATATGAACCGAACTACCCTTTGGCGAGATCCCAATCGGGTAGACGAGTCGAGCATTGTCAGAATGAATTCCTTTTGGGGAGACGAGTCCTGGCGCACTATTGCTTACGAGTCGGTTCCGACGTTATTTGGTCCCGCGGAGGAAAAAGTTGGCAACGACGCAGTTGCTGCGGCATTTCGGACGCGACTGAAAGAGATTGCGGGATTCAAGGAAGTTCCAGAGCCCATGCCGATGCGAAATTCCAAGGGCAGCATTGTATACTATTTGTTTTTCGCGTCTCCAAAGCCCGTAGCGAAACGTATCATCACCGGCATCTTCAAGAAATATAGAACGCGGAGACTCCCCTCATGACGACGACTTCCATCGAATGGACCGAGGCAACCTGGAATCCGGTCACTGGCTGTACCAAGATCAGCCCAGGCTGCAAGCATTGTTATGCAGAGCGCATGGCCCGCCGACTGCAAATGATGGGGCAGCGGAATTACATCAACGGCTTCAAACTCACCTTGCATGAGCACATGCTTGAGGTGCCGCTAGCTTGGAAGAAACCCCAAATGATTTTCGTGAACTCGATGAGCGATTTATTTCATGAGGAAGTACCTACCACGTTCATCCGAAAGGTATTCGACAGCATGCGTCGTGCATCATGGCACACGTTCCAGATCTTGACGAAACGTGCGGACAGACTCCGCCAACTTGACGCGAAGATTGATTGGCCGGCAAACGTGTGGATGGGAGTCAGTGTAGAGAGCAAGAGATATGCGTTTCGCATCGAGCATCTCCGTCACACGCACGCCGCTGTAAAGTTTCTATCGGTGGAGCCCTTGCTGGGACCGTTACCTGGGCTCAACTTGCAAGGAGTTCAGTGGGTGATCGTTGGCGGCGAGTCTGGGCCTGGCGCAAGACCAATAGCAAAGGAATGGGTGACCGATATTCGAGATCAATGTTTAAGCGCGGGAGTTTCTTTCTTCTTCAAACAGTGGGGAGGAATCAACAAAAAGCGGACTGGCCGCCTTCTTGAGGGGCGAACGTGGGATGACCTGCCCAAAAACAGTATCGCTGCATGATGTAAGAGAAGACCATGTTGGCAGAGATAGAGCCTCCTTTGGAGCGTCACACCACGGTCGCGATCAGCGACCGCAGCAATGCTGAGACGATTTGCCGATGGTTACCATTCGGATGCAATTCGCGAAGACCAAGAGGCCGAGTTTCGGGAGGATTTGTCGCATTGATATTAAAGCCGGCAAATTGTCTTGGGGCATAGGTAGGGGAAGTTCTTTTCCTCCGATAACAGAAGGCAGATACGAATAACGAAAATGCAGTGCCACACAATAGTTGCAGGGAAGAACTGGACGCACTATCCTTTGTCCAGTTCGTGTCTGCGTTAATAGTGGAGCCGCTCATTATGATTACCACCATCGAAATTATTCGCGAGGAAAAAACCCCGCAGCAGACTGTCTATCGAGCGATGAGCGGGGAGCAGCAGGCTACAAGCACCACACCAGGTCAAGCACTCGACACGTTGGAACGCATGCTGGCCACCCAAGGCCAACCTGAACATGAAGGTACCGTAGTGATCGTGCAACGGTTCCGACCCGACGCCTTTTTTTCAGCAGCGCAGCAACAGCGCCTCCAGGAGATCATGGCGCGATTTCACACTGCTTCTGCTACAGGCACCGCCCTGTCCCCCGAAGAGCAACACGAACTGGAGCAACTCGTCGATACGGAGTGGCACGCAGCTATTGCACGAGGAACCGCGATCCTCAAACAGATTCCCCATGAACATGATGAACATTAGGTGTCCGGGCTAACTGGTGAATGCGCATTATCCCTTCGTCGCTGAGCGGGCCGGGCACCGATGTGAATACTGCCATGCCCCGGAAGCCATCTTCAACGTCCCCTTCGAAGTCGATCATATCTTCCCGATAGCCAGGGGCGGGCTGGATGAAGCTGCCAACTGGGCACTGGCATGCCGCGCGTGTAATCTCCGCAAGTCCGCCACCGTCGATGGCATTGATCCGTTGACAAGCCAACGAGTATCGCTCTTTCATCCGCGAGAACAGGTGTGGAGTGATCACTTTGGCATCGAGGGTGAGCCTCCGCTCCTACTGGTAGGCAAAACTCCGGTTGGTCGTGTTACTATCGAACGTTTACAACTGAATACCGTTCTCCAACAAACTGCCCGAGCCCCATGGATTGCGCTCGACCTTTTCCCATAAGCAGCGGAGGACCTCGGTGTTGTGATTCAACCGACACAAACCAAACAGATCGCCTTACGATTGTTGAAGTGGTCGATTATCACTGAAGGAGACTACCTATGTCGACGAACGCTATGCGTCCGATACATCCGGGCGAGATTTTACGAGAAGAGTTAGAAGAATTGGGATGCTCGGCCCGTGAGTTAGCCCGCACTTTAGATGTGCCAGTGAATCGCATCACCGGTATTTTACGCGAGGAGCGAGGAATCACTGCTGACACCGCACTACGGTTAGCACGGTACTTTAACAACAGTCCGGAATTCTGGCTGAATTTGCAGAGTGCCTATGACCTGCGCCTAGCACAGCGCACAGTAGGCAAGAAAATCGCACGTGCGGTTCGTCCACGTGTAGCGGCGTAGCATCACACACTGCGCTTCGGCGTTCCTAAACACGAATATCCTTCGTGACTTTCTCTATGATGCCGCAAGGCGTTGAGCACTCAACGCACGGCTTGCAAAAGCGTTACAGATTACGAGTGACTTTCTCTGTGATGCCGAAAGGCGTTGAGCACATCGTGAGCTACAAGCAGGGAGCAGGGAGCTGGGAGCCAAAATAGGATTACCTCTTTAGCGTTGCAAGAAGTTGAGCATAGACAGGCCAGAACGCGAGGAAGCCAGGAAGCTGGAAAGCTAGAACGCCTAAGCATTCACATGTAAAAGTCAAGAAGAACTGTTGAAGAAAACTATACTCTGCACGACCATGAATTGCGCTTTTGTCGTTCTTCATGAAACGGCGATGAATCGCCGTGCTACAGCAACAGCGCCCCATAAATGGGGCTTTAAGCCGGATTCATCCGGCGCCGGCGTGTAGCACGGGCATTTATGCCCGTGAGCAAAAGCGCACTTTGTTCCCGCGTGCAGTATAACTGGCACACCATTCTCAAGAAAGAGCAGCGCATCGCGGAGATCAAGGCGGAGATCAAGGCGGTACTAGTGGAGAAACCGTGAAGAACAAGTCTACAAAGTCTAAGGCCGTGAAGCCGCCAGCAAAGCAGCCTCATCTACGCGGTTATGAAGATATACTCTCGGGTGTCGTCGAACTCGTGGATACAGCCCGCCGTGCGACAGCTCGTAGCGTCAATGCCGTGATGACGGCCACCTACTGGGAAATTGGGCGGCGCATCGTAGAGCACGAGCAGAAAGGCCAAAAACGGGCAGGCTATGGGGAAGAGTTGCTCGCCCGTTTGGCAGTTGACTTGACGCGTCGATTTGGTCGGGGCTTCAGCGTGGATAATTTGGAACGATTTCGGCGGTTTTATGTGTGTTTTCCTGAATTGGCAATTTCCGCAACGGCGTTGCGGAAATCTGCTGAGGTTCCCGGTCCGCTGGAAACACTCCGCAGCATTAGACAGCAGTTTCCACTTCCGTGGTCACACTATACGCGACTGATTCGTCTCCGTTCGAGATATGCAATTGAGTTCTATCATGCCGAAGCCTTGCGCAATGGATGGACTGTCAAACAACTCGAACGACAGATCGGCAGTCAGTTCTACGAACGCACGGCACTCTCCAAGAATAAAGCCGCGATGCTCACCAAAGGCGTACAGACGAAACCAGAGGATGCAGTCACAGCCGATGAGGAAATCCGTGATCCGCTCGTGTTGGAATTCTTAAACCTCAAGGATGAATATTCTGAGTACGACTTGGAAGAAGCGCTCATTCGCCACCTCGAAATCTTCTTACTCGAACTTGGCGGTGACTTTGCCTTTGTCGGTCGCCAACGTCGGTTGCGCATTGACGACAGTTGGTATCGTGTTGATCTGCTCTTTTTTCATCGCGCCTTACGCTGTCTTGTGATTGTGGATCTCAAATTGGGTACCCTCACGCCAGCAAACATTGGCCAGATGCATGTGTATTGCAACTATGCACGTACACACTGGACCCGGCCCGATGAAAATCCTCCGGTGGGGATTATTCTCTGCGCTGGCAAAGGTGACGCGCTGGTACGGTATGCAACGGAGGGCCTGCCGAATCAGACCCTCGTGAGTACAGCACCTACTACGATTTGACTGGAGCGTCCCAAAAGCATCAGGCTGGACACCCCAGGCGGACGGCGAGTACAAAAGCCTCTATAATGAGCACCAATCGGAAGCGGCGATGAAAGATAAGACACTCCTGACGGTATTGGAAGGCATTCAGAATGGCCAGGTGAAGATGGTGGAAATCATGGGGCAGATGCATGAGCGAATGGAGGCGAACGACCTCACCCTAGCGAAGATGATCGCAGAGAACAATCAGGCTCTCGCAAAAATTCTGCAACACGTGATCGACGTTACGACACGAACCGAGCGCATGACGAGCGAGATCCTAATGCGGGTAGCCTCCCCACCAGGGCAGAGTCACTAACGAACAAAAGCTTCGAGCCTGAGAAGCTGTTGAAAAACTCCCCCGTATATCAGTTTTGAGCACCAGGAAAGGAATCCTAAATTCGGAAATCACAGAAAAATCAGGGGCTAAACCTGTTCTCAAAAACTTAGATGCCATGATCAATTCGGTCTCTTTCAGGGTTTATCAACAGCTTCTGAGGTTCAAGTTTCTTGCAGCGTTGAGCCATGCTTTTCTTTTGGCTATGGTGATCCCCAGAAAAGGGAGGTCTTGTCGTGACTCAACGTTCTCATCCTCCAACAGAGACCATACGCCTTGGGTTCTGGGCCCCCGTATATGGTAATTGGATCTTCTCGAAGCATCCCAAAACACATAACGCGTCGTTCGATTATACTCGTCGATTGACCACGCTCGCTGAGGAGATCGGTTTCGCTACTCTGCTCCTCGCTGAGCATACCTTTAATCCGTTTGATACAGAAAGCGACCAACTCGAAACCTGGACCTCAACTGCTGGTCTCGCCACGATTACCAAACACATTGAGTTGATGCCGGCGGTCCGGCCAACGTTCAAACATCCTGTGCTGACTGCCAAGATGGCTGGGAACATCGACCAGATGAGCGGTGGGCGGATGGCGATTAATCTCGTCTCCGGTTGGTGGCAAAAAGAAAGTGATGCGATGGGGATCCCAAGTCTTCCCCATGACGATCGCTATCAACGCTCAGAAGAGTACCTTACGATTCTCAAAGGACTATGGACACAGCCGCATTTCAGTTTCTCCGGTCAGTATTATCAGGTCAACGATATAACGCTCGCGCCGCTGCCCGTGCGCAAGCCACACCCCAGGATCTATCTCGGCGGGGAGTCGGATATCGCCCAGCGATTAGCCGCAAAATTAGCTGACGATTATCTCATCAATGGTCGTCCAGTTGAGGAAACGAAACAGCTTATTGATCACGTTCGCCCGTATGCCACCGAATACGGGCGTCACTTACAGTTCGGTATCAGCGCATTTGTCATCTGCCGAGAGACGGAAGAAGAGGCGTGGGCAGAACACGCACGCCTCCACGCCATACGCGCTGAAGAAATGATTCCTGGGGTAGATCGTAATGTACAGATGATTCGCACCTATGCGTATCGTCCTGGCGCGGTCGGCTCGAATGGTGGGACTGATGCCGGACTAGTAGGTACACCAGAACAGATTGCCGATCGTTTGCGTGCGTTTCGTGACATCGGGGTGACAACTTTTCTCCTGCAATTCCACCCGATGTTAGAAGAAATGCAACGTTTCGGGGAAGAAGTTGTGCCACTGTTAGAAAAGGCCAGCGTATGGCAACATCCGGTTCGCAGCGAGGCGCGTTATGTTTGATATCAGGAAGAGGGCAGCAGACACGTGAGGGGCTGCGGGCGAGGGAATTTTGCCAATAGAATCAAACGCAAACTAGACGAAACAGGAGGCACAGTATGAAAGCGCTCGTATTT
>JAYVFX010000712.1:0-3938 GCA_043772795.1 Deltaproteobacteria bacterium | reverse complement strand
AGCCTGCCAGAATTGCCTCTCTCCTCCTTCGCCCGGTGGTAGTGAGCAGTTCGCGGGTGGATCACGATTTGTTTCCCCGACGTTATTGAGAAGTTACTTGTGTTTTGGATAACCCACTGAAATCATTGTGGTTATATGAAAATCGGTAGTTTCTTAACAATTAACGATTTCAAGGACTTACCTTTTTTATAATATCAAATGACCTGTTCTCTAAGCCTGAAGAGAGCCAAAACACAACAGTCGAGTCATTATCTAAGGAAAGGTTTCCACAGCGATGCGCTACTGTGAGTGATACCGCAGATGTTGAAATTGGTAGTAAGAACAGGTGTATAGTGCGTGCCAGTAACGTAACCTCGATAGAGCAGCGGGAAATCCAGGAGTGCCAATTCCCTTTTGGATCGAAACTGAACTATTAATCCAGGCTGTATGCAGTTGCGCGGAGAGCCGCTACAAACTTCGGTAGCTTCTGGTTTGCTAGCTTCCGCAAAATCTCTGCTTGTGATAACGACGGTCGTGTTTTTCTTGCCCGCATCTCTTCGAGAGTGTCACGAACTTCTGTGGAGAACCGTTCCATTAACGTCGTCAGAAACTTGTCGGGATGTTGCGCGATGATGCCGTAGGGTGCTAGCACTCGCCGCGAAAAATGCCGCTGATTGTAGGTGAGAATCACCTGAGCCTGGGCGTGGATGGCTGCGGCCAGAACATGGCGGTCGTCATTGTCTGGCAGATTCAGCTTCGGAATCAGCTCCTCATACCCGGTGATTAAGCAGTCCTCAATCGCTTCATCCATTTGTTTTCGCCGCCGTTCAATCTTCGCTGGGTCAAGGTCTGGTCTGTTGATCAGCAGCTTCCTCATCCACTCATCGTGAATTTGCTGCGTCCAGCGTGGACGAAAAAGCTCTGCGACGCCCAGAGAGAGGACCAGGTCAGTAGAGACAATCGAGTATAAAACATTGGCATCACAAATGATGATGGGGTTGTCTGTTGTCCTAACGGCCTCACTCATACAGTCCCATGGCGTCTGCTTCTTCTCGCAGATGTTGGAGTGTTTCCAGACTGCGCTGCCGGCGCTTTCGCTTGTACTCGATCAGATCTGACATGAGCAAACGGCGGTGTGAACCAACTTTGTGAAATGGTAACTCCCCCGCATTCATTCTCTTAACCAGATAAGGCCGAGAGACGTACAGGAATGCTGCTGCTGCTGCTGGTGAGACCTCTTCGTTTTCTTCAACGAGAACGATCTTCTTTCCCCTTACAGCTCCGGTGAGCGCCTGAACAACCAAGGTCGTGAGCGACTTGGGGAGAGGAATTTCTTTTCCATGCCCTAGTTTGAGACTCGCTGACTGCTTTTTTGACAGGCCTTTCTCCAGCACTCCAAGATGTTTCTTGATTAGCACGAGGGATTCTGTCGGCAGGTCGCTGACACTAAAACTCACTTCCTGGGTCTTAGCCATGTTTGTACTCCAAAACAGACTGATGTCTGGTCACTGCTCGTGAGCGATCCGTATAATTTTGACTCTCGGGAGAAGATGCTAACTCAAGTGAGATATATCTGCAATATCTGTAATATGTGAAATATCTGGAGTAAAACTTGTCAGGTATTTCGCATATCATGTGTCCATCAAGAACAACTGACGTGTGACAGTAAAGGGAGGCTCTGTTAGCAGTGCTACGAACGACGCGATTGTTTGCTATCTGTTGACCGTTGTGGTTTGGTGTGGCTCCCTAATTGCCACAGCGCTGAGACTGGCAACGCATAGGATTGTGGACCAAAGGGGAGAGGCTCTGTTCCGGTGTAGCGCGCGACTCCGCGATGGCATCGTGCTCTGATGGTTGAAAATTAACCATTTGCTGGTTGATTTTCAACCAGTGGCGGATCAGGCAAAAAAGAGAGCCATTGGGAAGGTGACCCGGTTGCACTTCTGACGCTGAGACAAATCCTTGGGTGAACCCCAGGGCGTGTGTCATTGCGAGGAGTCCCTTCGACTAGGCTCAGGGTAGGCTCCGATGACGAAGCAATCTCTGTGTTCGGGCAGAGATTGCTTCGCTCCGCTCGCAATGACGGCGGTTAACCGACATCGAATAAGGTTTGCCTTGTAGGCTTTACTTCCCGCTTGCCATCTTCCACTGACCGTCGATTTCAGCCATAACCGCGAGGATGGCATTCCGTAAAGCAGCAACGAGTTCGTCGATCTGTTCTTTAGTGATAATCAACGGCGGGCAGATGGCGAGATTGTTGCCTCCGGCAACCCGCGTGATGACTCCAGCGTCCAGCGCTTTCTCCCACGCTTTCTGTGCGATGCGCATCTCCGCCGGGAACATTTCCTTTGTTGTCTTATCCTTGACCAACTCGACTGCGCCAATAAGACCCTGACTGCGTACGTCGCCGACGATGGGCAGATCTTTCAGCGTACCGAGCTTTTTCGCCAGATACTTCCCTTGTTCCCGTGCTTTTTGCACAAGCTTCTCGCGTTCAATAATCTCCAAATTGGCTAAGCCAGCGGCACACACTGTTGGATGTCCAGTGTACGTGTACCCATGCCAGAAGGCGTAATCATCACCGGTAGAGAGAAAGGTCTGGAAGATTTCTTCTTTGAACATGACTAGGCCAAGCGGTAGATAACCACTAGTGACTCCCTTGGCGCTGACGAGCACATCCGGCACAATGCCCATCCCAGTCGAAGCGAACATCGAGCCGGTACGACCAAAACCGGTAATCACTTCGTCACAGACCATGAGGATATTGTACTTAGTGCAAATTGCACGAATCTTGGGCAACCACTCGGCAGGTGGGATGATGACGCCACCCACACCTTGAATCGGTTCGGTAATGAAGGCACCGATTGTTTCTGCACCTTCGCGCTTGATGATCCGCTCTAATTCAGTGGCACAGTCTACCTGACAGGACGGATAGGTTTTGCCTAGCTCGCAGCGATAGCAGTACGGCCGAGCCATGTGGATCATGCCAGGCAATCCAGGCTCCATCTGTTTGTTGAATACGGGAATACCACCTAGCACTGCGGCGCCACTCGACGAGCCATGATACGCCTGATTTAGGCTGATGAATTTGGTCTTGTCCGGCTGACCTTTGGCTTTCCAGTACGCGCGCACGAGCCGAATGACTGCTTCATTAGCTTCCGAACCACCAGAGGTGAACATGACTCGTGTTAGTCCCTTGGGGGCGATCTTCACGAGCTTGCTCGCAAGCTGAACCGTCGGCACTGATGTCGGACCAATCAGCGTTGGCGCAAAGGCCAACTTGTTCATCTGTGTTGCGACGGCGCGATTGATCTCCTTGCGACCGTGACCAACATGCACGTTCCACAGCGAGGCGAGACCGTCAATATATTTCTTTCCTTCGGTATCCCACAAATACACGCCTTGGCCTTTGACAAAAATGGGGACGCCTGTCTTTTGTTGGAGTTGTAGTGGCACGAACCCGTGCACCAGGTGATCGCGATCTTGTTGGTGCAACGCTCTGGCGATACGCGAGTCAAAGGCCGTGTTCGCTGCCTTTTTCCTTGGTCGCAGCTGAACAACTTTTGCTGAAGGCTTCGCTTTTTGTGGCATGACTTTTCTCCTTACTGAACTGGCTGTGATGCGTTTTTCTCAATACGTGCTGAAGGGGAATGTCCAGTCGATATGGTCAGTCCCTTCGCTCATGGGACAACGGTGCGGTTGATCGATGTCAGCCTTTCTCATGATTGAAGACAGTCCACTCACCGAGATCATAGAGATCCGGACCGGTCCGACCGAGCATCCTCTTTATCCTCTGTTTTGCGGTGAAGACGGCTCGTGAGTGATTGCCGTAGCGTGATGGCATTGGCGTGTCCTGCTGCCGAAGGAGAGGTATGAGCTCCCGGTGCAAATTACGCCTGGCGCTGCTCTCTTGCGCATATTCGAAGACGCCGCCGGAACCAACGAACAAGATCTCGTCC
>JAYVFX010000711.1:0-11945 GCA_043772795.1 Deltaproteobacteria bacterium | reverse complement strand
AGCTGGACGACAAACAGCGGAGTAGCAATGAGCCAGATCAGTACCCCTTGCAGGAAGAAAATAGTGAACAAACTCATCCACCAGAAGTTTTCTCCGCGATAGGCTCGCATAGACTGGTAGCGTGGGTCTTCGTCATGTCCCCAATTACGCCACAGCAGATAGAGCGCAAGACGGAAGCCCCATATCGTCACCAGCGTGAGCAGTAACCAGTGACGAGACGTGACTTCTGGTCCGAGCGTGCGATAGAACCAACTAAGAGTCACAAAGCCGAGCCCCCAGAAGATATCCACAATACTGACGTCCCGCTTCACAAGACTCAAGAGCCACACGAGACTCACGGCAGCCAGGATGGCGACGAGGCCGGATAATAGAGAAGAGAAAAACGCATTCATATGTGTATTCTCATATACTTGCTTTCTGCTGACGATGGTACAGTACGTTCACGCAATATAATGAACAGTGATATTTCCTGCCGTGCGTCACTCACCATACTAACGGAGAATAGGCGAGGTGTAATTGACCAAAGACGGTATATGTTTATATTCCCGAATGGAGCAAAAAATCGTGTATTGAAATTGCATGCGATCATCAGCCGAAGAAGTGAAGGTTTGTGCTCTCATGTACGAGGAGGACCCGTGACCCAGCCTGCTGCTGTCCAAGAGCTCATTCGTCGCCACCCACTCCTCTGCCTGATTGGCAATACTCCGCTTGTGCCCGTCCCGTTGTTTCAACGTGAGCTGCCGCAGGTCGAACTCTTGGTGAAATGCGAGTTCCTCAACCCCGGAGGCTCGGTCAAAGATCGCTCCGTCTTACGCATGCTGAGCGAGGCGGTGATTAGTGGCGCCTTGCCACCAGAGAGGACGATTCTTGACTCCTCGTCAGGGAATGCGGGAATCGCCTATGCAATGATCGGCGCTATTCTTGGTCGGCGCGTTGAACTTGTGGTTCCCGAAAACGCCAGCGAAGAGCGGAAGAAACGCATTCAAGCGCATGGGGCGACATTGATTCTGACCGATCCGGTCGCCGGTTATGATGAGGCACTGCGTGAAGTCCGCCGTCGTTCTGCGGCGAACCCGGAGCGCTACTTCTTTTGCGATCAGTACAGTAACAACGCTAACTGGCAAGCGCATTATGACACTACAGCCGAAGAAATCCTGGCGCAGACGGGTGGGCAACTTGATTGGTTCGTGGCTGGTGTGGGGACGGGTGGCACCATTACTGGCGTCGCACGTCGCTTGAAAGCGCATGATCCTAAGATTCGCATTGCCTGTGTCATGCCAGAGGAGTTTCCCGGAATCGAAGGGCTCAAGCCGCTCGGACCAGAGTTCATCATGCCGGAGATTTTCGCTGAGGATGTCGTAGACGAGTGGATTCCCGTCCGCATCGACGATGCCTATGAGATGTGTATGCGGGTGGCCCGTCTTGGCTTTTTCGTCGGTCAGTCCTCGGGCGCGTATTTATATGGCGCGTGGAAGGTCGGCCAGACCTTACGTCGAGGTCACGTTGTGACATTATTTCCTGACATCGGCGAGCGCTATATGAGCACGAAAATGTGGGATGGCTGAATCTCAGTGGAGTCCACACTGCCGCTCGCAGCGGCCCTGTCGCTGCGAAAGTGACGCGAAGTTCAACACCAGACAAAAAATCGCACTCCCGCGTCTCTCATCGCATTGTGAAGCGCTATGGAGTTAACAATGGCAGGCACAGCCTGCCCCACCCTAAATCGGACCACACGACATTCGTACACTTTACGCTACGACCTTTCGGGCGTGTCATTCTGAGCCCTTCGACCAGCTCAGGATGAACTCCGCGAAGAATCTCTCTGAGAGACCCCCTTCGACAAGCTCAGGACAGGCTTCGTTGCACTCAGGGTGACAAAGCTGCTGTGCCAATCTTCTGTGGACTGATTTAGTTCACAAAGAGTGTCTCAGTGGGAAGCAGGGGAGAAAGGCGTTCGTCCGGGTGATGTAGTCTCGGTAGTCGGGTCTCCTCTCGGTGATCGTTTTCTCCAGTAGTGCTACGCCCGAGACTTTAAGGAGGAGGACGGTCATTAACACTGGGCTCAGGATTGTCCACAGACTGCCAGGAACCGCTACTTGCTTTCTGCTGACGATGTCACAGTACGAGATAGTGTCAAATGGTGTGTAAAAAGAGTTCGGCAGCAGTTTGCTCTTGGATGAGGTTGGTCTGCTTTAGGTTAACTCTTCCAACAACGCTTTCGCCTCTTGCAAATCTTTGGTATCAAACCCTTCGGTGAACCAGTTGTACATCTCTGACAACAGCTTGTGAGCTTCGGCTCGTTTGCTCCGTTGCTGCCAGAGGCGCGCGAGGCTGGTGGCGGCACGGAGTTCGAACGACTTCGCGCTCTGGCGGCGGGTAGTTTCAATAGCTCGCTGAAAGTACCCTTCCGACTCCGATAAATTCTGACCTCTAGTCTCTAAGAGGAATTCGCCTTTCAGCCGGTACAGCTCTGCCTCATAAACCCGTTCCGCTTTTTCTTGCATCACCGCGAGTGTATTGTTCAACACGCTCAGTCCCTCAGGGGTTCGTCCTCCTTTCCCATACGCCTCTGCCAATAAGGTTGAAAACCATGTCACTCCCAACTCAGTCCCCATGGAGCGAAGCGCATCCAGCCCGTTGCGTGTCTGCACGATCCCTTTTGCTCCCTGGCCCTGTACGGCCAAAGCCCAACCTCCGAAAAGATTTGCCGCTCCAATCCAGTACGGAAAGTCTTGCTCACGGGCAAGCGTCATCAATTCCTCTGCTCGCGCTTGCACCGCCTGGCCCTCTCGGCGGAGCAAATGAAGTTGGATCACAGTAGTAAGGGCATAAGCTACAGTAAAAGGATGAGAGAGTTCTTGGGCGAGACTGAGTATCTCGTAAATCTGCGTGAGGGCACGATCCGGATAACCGCGCATCCACAAGGACCAAGCCGCATAAGGAAAGAAATCCACGCGGAGGTCGGCAGTCACAAAGAAAGAGCGAGAGCTATTTTCTTGAGGTGTATAGAGGGTAGCGCACTGCGTCAGATGGGCTTGGGCAGCGGCGAAATCTCCTAGCCAGAAACAAGCCACACCTAACATACCGTGAGCCCCTAAGAGGACAGTCTGAGTTTGCTCACTCGGAGCGATGCTCAAAAGTGGTTCGGTTAGCTCGAATACTTTATGAAACTGGCCCCGGTTTGCATAAAATAAATATAATCCTACCGACGCCGATAAGAGCCGAGGCGCTTGTTCGACCTGACGGCAGAGTTCCATCGCTCGAGCATATGCTTGTTCTACCTCTGGTGCTGAGTAACCTTTGGCAGCCATAAGAGCAGGCCCCAAAGTAATGTACAAGGCAAGCTCATGTTGGCTGCGCATAGGAGTATTCGGAAGGGTCTTGAGCAACTCCAATCCTTTCGTCAAGTAAGCAATTGCTTCCGCATTGGCCGAACGCTGACTTGCCCGCTGGCCGGCTTGCTGCCAATATGGAATGGCCTGCTCGATGAGTCCGGCCTCGGTGTAGTGATGCGCGACTAATTCTGGTTGGATCTCGACGGTTTGGGAAAACCGTTCCGCTAACACGTACGCTACTTGCTGATGCAACTGCTGACGACGGCTCTTGAGTAGCGATTGATACGCCGTATCCTGCACCAGTGTGTGTTTGAAGAGATACGTCGCTTGTGGTGGCAACCCACGCTGGTACAGCAACTCAGCGTCCACTAACTGCCGCAGCCCGTGCTGGAGCGCGCTGTCCGCTACGCGGGAGACGGCGTGGAGGAGGTCGTAGCTAAACTCGCGCCCGAGTGTCGCGCCAAGCTGAGCAAGCTCTTTGGCCGTGCCAAGCCGGTCGAGCCGCGCCATGAGCGCATCCTGCAACGTGGTGGGAATGCCTAACGGAAACACAGGCGCAGCAGGCAACACGCCGGTAGCCTTTCCTTCCTCCTGTAACCTGTCCCTCGTAACCTGTCCCCTCATGTTTTCGATGACGCTCTTGGTCAACTCCTCGACGAACAACGGCACGCCATCCGTCTTACTCACAATCTGTTGTACAACTTCTGAGGGTAGTACCGTGCCGCCCGTCACTTTCTCGACCATCGTCTCCACATAATTCCGTCCCAGCCGACTCAAGCTGAGGTGGCTGAGATACGAATGCGCATCCCACGGGGGCGTGAACTCTGGGCGAAACGTCAACACCGTGAGGAGCCGTGTCGTCGGGATTTGTTGCAGAAAGAGTGTGAGCAGCTCTAACGCAGACGGATCGGCCCAGTGCAGATCTTCCCAGACATAGACTACGGCTTGGTGCTTCGCTTCGGCACACAACCAGGCCACCAGCACTTCGTAGGTCTTCTCTTTCTGCTTTTGTGGACTCAGAGCAGGGAGCACGGAGCGCGGAGCCGGGAGCGATAACAAGGAGGCCAAGAGCGGCACTGCCTCGGTCTGTAGGGGCGACCGGCCGGTCGCCCCTACAATAAGCTTCTGTAGCTTCTCCTCTGCTGAATCCTCGGGTCGAAATTGTAAAGTTCGCTGTAAGTATTCGATGACTGGTTGTAACGCACTATTCTGCGCATAGGGTGAACAGCGCAATTCCAGACAGCGTGCTCCCTCGTGCTCGACGCGCTCTTTCAACGCTTCCACCAACCGCGATTTGCCAATCCCTGGTTCGCCACTCAGTAGCACGATCTGCCCGGCCCCGTCTTGCACACGCTGCCAGCGGTCCTGCAAGAGGCCGTACTCGTGCTCGCGTCCGACCAGCGGTGTCAGCCCTTTGCGCACGACAACCTCAAAGCGGCTGTGCGCTTCGCTCCCTTTGGTTACGCGATACAACGTCAGCGGCGTCGCGACCCCTTTGAGTTCCGGCTGCCCACGCTCCTCGGTGTCAAACAAGCCTTCGACCAAGCGATAGCTTGCCGCGCTGATGATGACTTCATCGGGCTGCGCTTGTCCCTGGATACGCGCCGCAAGGTTCGGCGTCTCGCCCAAGGCCAGTATCTCGCGTTTTTCGCTACTGCCGATCTCGCCAACCACCACTAACCCCGTGTGAATGCCGATGCGGACTTGGAGTCGAACCTCACCCTGACCCTCTCCCTGACGAGGAGAGGGAACCTGGTGCCGTAGCGCTTCGACGATCTCCAGGCCGCTACGCACGGCCCGCACCGCATCGTCTTCATGCGCCACCGGATAGCCAAAGTACACCAGCACACCGTCGCCCAGATATTGCGCAATATGCCCTTCGTAGCGCGCGATGACTTGGTGACAGGCAGTCTGATACGCCACCACGCGGCCATGATAGTCTTCGGGGTCCAGCTGTTGGGAGAGGGTCGTGGACCCGACCAAGTCAATGAACATCACTGTTAGTTGGCGGCGCTCGGCGGTAGCCTGTGAAGTAGGGAGCAGGGAGCGGGGAGCTAGACTGGCCGATTGAGTGTTGCTTCTCTCCTCCTCTTCCTGTTTTGCTCGGTGCTCCCTGCTCTTGGCTCCTTGCTCTTGGACCCAAACAAGCACTTTCCCGTCTTCATCAGTAGCGATCCGCTTCGCGTCGATCAGATCAGCCTTGAGGTCTTCGATGTACTCATCATCAATGCTGAAGCGCCGCTTGAGCACGCGGTACGCCACGCGGCCTTCGCGTTGCAGTAGGTCCCTCACTTCTGCCAGAACTTCCTCAAAGGTGCTCATGTGTCTGCCTCGTGCTGAGAAAGAACCTCGTGAATCTCGCGTATCAGCGTGGGCAGGTTCGGCTGAGTAAAACTCAACGTGGGAGCGGGCACGCGATTGTGCTTGAGATCAGGAGGGATGTGTTTGTGATGGGGGTGAGTGCTCTGCAATGACGGTTCGTTGGGATGCGGTTGCGAGTCGTACCAGTAGAGTTTCTCTTCGCCGCGCCATATTTCATAGCCGTACGAGTCGATAACGACAGGAAGTCGGTCGAACACAAGTCGTTCACGGACCACCAAGCGCAGGTTCTTATCGAAGTACACTTCACCGGCAACCCTGGCGAGCGTTGCGCCGCGGCGGACAAGCGTGACGGTGGAACGACGGACATCAGAAAATTGCTCGGTGAGCGTGTACAAGAACAGTTCATAATCTTCCGGCGTGCGTAACGGATTGCTCATGAAGTAACCTGAATGAGCCCGGCGAGGCTTTGTGTATTACCTTGCTGGCGCTGTACCTCATTTCTGTACTCCGCCTGTCTGGTCAGCCACGTCCGATACACACTCGCCCATTCGCCGAAGTCCAGCACCCAGTGCTCGTCTTCCGGTTCTTCGCCACTCGTGTACGCTACGTAAAAGGTTTCCGAACGTACGCCATATTTACGCTCAAAAGCAAGCAACTCTTCTTCAAGCGCATGAATATCGGCTAACATCTCGCGTAAGGTCATAGGACAGCACCTCGTATCGTCAAAATAACGCAACGGCTTCGCCGTGCCTATCTTTGTAGTTCCTCCAGTAACCCCTTCGCCTCTTGCAAGTCTTTGGTGTCAAACCCTTCGGTGAACCAGTTGTAGATCTCGGATAACAATTTGTGAGCTTCGGCTCGTTTGCTCTGTTGCTGCCACAGACGAGCGAGGCTCGTGGCGGCGCGGAGTTCCAATGACTTGGCTTGCTGCGCTCGCGCGATCTCTGTTGCTTTCAAAAAATATTCTTCCGCCTCTCTGACTCTAGACTCTGGCCTCTGGCCGTGAGACTGCAGTGTGAGTTCTCCCTTGAGGCGATACAATTCCGCCTCAAAGGCTCGTCGACCACTATTGATTACCAATTCCAGCGCTTCTGTTACTAATGTCAGTCCTTCTTCGATCTGTCCCATCCTCCTACATACCTCGGCTGCCAAGGCAAGATAGTAAGTCCGATCCAACCCTGTCCTTATGTTTCCCTCGGCTCTCAGCTCTTGACGTATCTGAGCAAGTCCTTCCTCTCCATCCCCTTGTTCGATCCGTGCCCATGCGTAGAAGATCCTGCCCCGTGTTAAGAAGAAGAGAAACTGCCGCTCCGTACAAAGCGCAATCAGTATTCTTGCTTGTTCTTGGACTGCTTGGGCATCTCGGCGGTGGTGATGGACCAGCGTCGCCCAACCATGCGCATACGTTAGGCTGTTTGGATGAGACATCTCTTGGGCTGAAGTGAGTGCTTCGTGGATTTTCTTCCGAGCTTGATCTGGATACCCCAAACACCACAAGGTCCCGGATAGGTAGCCCCGACAAAGGGTGGCAGAGTCAAGAACAGAGAGGTAAGCCTGCGCATGGGGCTGCTGGCGGTCATAGAAGGAGAGTACCTGCTCGAAGTGGTCAAGGGCTGAGAGGAACTCCCCTCGCCAGTACGAGCCCACTCCATACACCCTGTGGGCGAGGATAAGAGCAGTCGGATCTTGGGTACCCTGAGCTAGATGCATGAGCTGCTCCGCCAGCTCTGTTGTGGTCTGCATATCCCCCTTCATACCGTAAAAGGAGGTGAGCCCCCACAGGACTGGAGCGAGCTGCGGCGTTTCTCCCACCTGCTGACACAGTTCGCGTGCTCGCGCATAGGCGTGTTCTACTTCGGGGGCAGCCCAATCCTTGGTAACCATCCATAAACCACCTATGGCGGTTTGTAACGCGAGTTCTTGCTCAGTGCGATTAGGAAGGTCGGGTAAGGTCGTCAGTAACTCCAGCCCTTTAGTGAAATGGTTAATCGCTTCCACATTGGCCGAGTACCGGTTTGCTCGTTCTCCTGCCTTCTGCCAGTACTGGATCGCTTGCTCTATCATTCCAGCTTCAGCGTAGTGATGGGCCAGCAGTTCAGGTTGTGTCTCTGTGATCTCTGTCAATTGCTTTTCCAACACGTTGGCAATCTGTTGATGCAACTGTTGGCGGCGGCTCTTGAGCAACGACTGATAGGCGGTGTCCTGCACCAAGGCATGCTTGAACAGATACCGCGCCTGCGGTGGCAGCCCGCTCTGATACACGAGTTCGGATTCTACTAATTGCTTGAGTCCCTGTTGTAATGTGTCTTCGTGCAGCGGCGAGATCGCATGGAGTAACGCGTAGGTGAACTCGCGCCCCAGTGTCGCACCCAATTGCGCGACCTCTTTAGCGGTACCAAGCCGATCAAGCCGCGCCATGAGGGAGTCTTGGAGTGTGGAAGGAATATCGAGCGATTGGAGGGGCAACCGGCCGGTCGCCCCTCCGGATTCCACCACGGATTTGGTCAGCTCTTCCACGAACAACGGCACGCCATCCGTCTTACTCACAATCTGTTGTACAACTCCTGTGGGTAGTACCGTGCCGCCCGTCACTTTCTCGACCATCGTCTCGACATGATTCCGTCCCAGCCGACTCAAGCTGAGTTGACTGAGATACGAATGCGCACCCCACGGGGGCGTGAACTCTGGGCGAAACGTCAACACCGTGAGGAGCCGGGTCGTGGGTACTTGCTGGAGGAAGAGCGTGAGCAGTTCCAGCGTGGACGGATCAGCCCAATGCAGATCTTCCCAGGCGTAGACTGCGGCTTGTTGCTTCGCTTCGGCACACAACCATGCCACCAGCACTTCGTAGGTCTTCTCTTTCTGTTTTTGTGGACTTAGAGCAACCGTTGGATACCCATCAGGATGGGGCAATGATAGCAAAGCGGCCAACAACGGCAGGGTTTCTGTCTGTACGGTGTAGGGGCGGGTTTCAAACCCGCCCCTACGCCCGAAAACAGTCTCTAACTTGCGCAGCTTCTCCTCGGCTGAATCCTCGGGTCGAAAGTGCAAGGTTCGCTGTAAGTGTTCGATGACTGGTTGTAACGCACTATTCTGCGCATAGGGTGAACAGCGCAATTCCAGACACCGTGTCCCCTCGTGTTCGACACGTTCTTTCAATGCTTCCACGAGCCGCGATTTGCCAATGCCCGGTTCGCCACTCAGTAGCACGATCTGCCCGGCCCCGTCTTGCACGCGCTGCCAGCGGTCCTGCAAGAGGCCGTACTCATGCTCGCGTCCGACCAACGGCGTGAGCCCTTGCCGTGCCACTACCTGAAAGCGGCTCTGGGCCTCGCTTTCTTTCTCTACCCGATAGAGCGTCAGCGGTACCGCCACCCCTTTGAGTTCCGGCTGTCCGCGCTCTTCGCAGACAAACAAGCCTTCCACTAAACGCGATGTTGCCGCGCTAATAATCACTTCACTGGGATGGGCTTGTCCCTGGATACGCGCCGCAAGGTTTGGCGTCTCGCCCAATGCGAGCATCTCGCGCTTCTCACTGCTGCCGATCTCGCCGATCACTACTAACCCGGTGTGAATGCCGATGCGGACTTGGAGTCGAACCTCACCCTGTTCCTCTCCCTGAACGGGAGAGGGAACCTGGTGCCGTAGCGCTTCGACGATCTCCAGGCCGCTGCGCACGGCCCGCACCGCATCGTCTTCATGCGCCACCGGATAGCCAAAGTACACCAGCACGCCATCCCCCAGATATTGGGCGATATGCCCTTCGTAGCGCGCGATGACTTGGTGACAGGCAGTCTGATACGCCACTACCCGGCCATGATAGTCTTCGGGGTCCAGCTGTTGGGAGAGGGTGGTGGACCCCACTAGGTCAATGAACATCACGGTCAGTTGGCGGCGTTCGCCGACGTCCAGTCTAGAGTCTCTTGGTCTAGGGTCTAGAGTCTGAAGAAGGGGGGCTCGCTCTTGTCCCTCTGACGCTAGACGCTGGACGCTAGACGTTAGACCTTCTTCGCCTTTTCCCCGTTTCGCCTTTTCGCCCTCTTGCCTTGCGGTGAGTGGAGTCGCGCATGCGCCGCAAAACTTGAATCCGGGTGGATTTTCAAACCCACAGCTCAGACAGCGGTGCTTGAGGGGGGCAGCACACTGCCCACAGAATTTCAGCCCCTCGGGATTCGCAAACCCGCAGCTCTCACAACGCATGCTGCCTCTTTACTCCTTCGGGCGCGCCAGTACAAGCAAACCGCCCGCGCCTTCACACTCAGGCGGCAATCTTCTGCTGCGTCCTCATCTTCAGCTCGACGGCTTTGGGGGCCACGTTCCGAAGCGCATTCTCTTTACGTCTATTATTATTCAAAATCTATTCAATATATTGACAAAATATTTTCTGTACTTATAGTTACAGTGTATTGGGAAAGGCATAAGGAAAGAAGTAGCGTTAGAGGCTGCGCAAAAACACGAAACCGTGCTTCGACAGGCTCAGCACGAACGGGAAATGCTCACCGATTCCGGGGACTCCTCCGTTCGTCTTGAGCTTGTCGAAGGGTGGACGGAGGGTTTTTCAACAGCTTCTTAGGAGTGTTGAGGAGTAACGCAATGGGGCAGCAGATAAAAAAAAGTTCACAGGACACGATACAGCATGTCGCCGTCGTCGTGCCTGACATTCACCAGGCAGTTGAGTGGTACACCACAAAGTTTAACTGCTCGATCAACTATCAAGACGACACCTGGGCCTTGCTCGATTTCGCCAATATCCAACTGGCCCTTGTCACTCCCGGACAGCACCCGGCTCATATTGCCTTCGTCAACTCTGACGCAGCAAAGTTTGGCCCGCTGCAACAGCATCGTGACGGAACACAGTCGATCTATATCACTGACCCCTTCGGCAATGCGGTTGAGTTGATAGCTGCTCAGGAGGGGGAATCCGTATGACAAACACACCTGAGGGCTTTCCTGATGCAGTGATAACAGCTTTCGGGCACTAAACTTGAAAGTGAGCGTATGGTCTTCGTTCTCCTTGCCCACGTAGCCGCGACCTGGACGATGGTCGGCCTCATCTGGTTCGTGCAAATCGTCCACTATTCACTCTTTGCGCAGGTGGGGGCGAACTTTTTTCGGAGTATGAAACCGCCCCCTACCTTGCCTGGGTCACATTTGCTGCTGTTCTCAATTTCTCCATCTGGCAACTGAATTAACTGGTATTAGGCAGCTTCCTCTTTTGACCCTGCGTGCGTTATGCTATGCCCCACGTGAGAGAGAGTAAGGTACAACCCTAAAAGGAGGGATACGATGTGCCGCTTTATCTGGGTGAGATTTGATTGAACCCATCGTCGCCGGAAAACACCAAGAAACTCCATGCCAGGTTCAAGGATATACTGTCAGGCAACTGATGTCAGAGTGGTTTTGAGGGGTGCCGGTCCGTCATGCCCGCGCAGTTTGTCCCAGGTTCTACCGGGAGCGGGCATCCAGAAATTTCACGCAGAAGTCGTAGGGTAAGCCGCCTGGATTCCCGCTTGCGCGGGAATGACGTCTCGTCTCTTCTCGCGGTAAAAACCTATCCCTCAAAAAGGGATAGGATGAGGGTCGAGAGCTATGGAATCACCGACAACCGTCGCGCTCCCAGGCATTTAGAACTGCTCTACCGACGGACGAATATCAAACTCATGCACCCAGGTGTCCCGTGGTTGGGCAACGGCTTGCGCTACGACACGTGCAATTGAGCGTGAGTCGAGCATTCCCGGTTTCACTTCTCGCTCCTCACCAAGCGGGATATCGTCAATACCGCCGTCGATCACAACATGGAATACGTGAATGCCTTTGGCACCGAACTCACGTGCGTTGCTTTGCGCCAAAGCCCGGAGCGCAAACTTTCCTGTCGCAAACGCAGAAGATTTTCCATAGCCCTTCACCGAACTCGTCGCGCCAATGTAGGCAACCGTTCCACCCCCATTTGCTAACATGTCGGGGATCGCTTCTTTGGCGCACAGGAATGGACCGTATACGCCACCGCGCAAGTTATTCATGAAATCGTCAGCCGAGATGTCCAAGAATGAGCCACGTTTCGCTCCGCCACCAGCGTTGCATACCAGTAGGTTCACAGGACCAAGTTCTTTGCGCACCCGCACAAACGTTTGTTTCACTTGTGCTACATCAGTAATATCAGTCGGCCAGAACACACAACGCTCGGCGGCCTTTCCTAACCCGATACGAATCTGGGCAAGCGAATCCGCATTGCGGGCCAGCGCCACAACCCGATAGCCTTCCTGCGCGAAGGTTTCGACAAAGCGAGCG
>JAYVFX010000710.1:0-3123 GCA_043772795.1 Deltaproteobacteria bacterium | reverse complement strand
CGACGTTGTCGCTGCTACGCGGGTTTATGGCTACGAAACTGGAAAGGCAAAGGCCGACTTTAAGCCTAGGCCCGATGTTGGAGAATCCTCCTATCCTATGATACAGCGCGCTCGTGCTGAGGCTAAGAAGAGCGAATGGCTGAAGCGACTGAAGGGGTGTGTTCTTCTTTCTAAATCGAAGGTCTATATTGGTCCAATAGCAGCAGGCGAGAAGGTAGTTTCTTCTACAAAGTCTGCCGTATACAGGTTCCTGCGAGGTGCCTATGGGGACGCTCTGGCGGTCGAGATGGAGGGCCGAGGATTTCTCAAGGCTGCCCATGCAAATCCAGAGGTTTCGGCGTTAATCATTCGAGGGATCTCAGATCTCCTCGACGGTAAGGAGAAGACCGATGCTGCCGATTATCAGGAATTAGCCTCCAAAGCTGCAAGTGCCTTCGCCTTTGAAGTTCTTGCTAACCTTGAGGGCGGTCGGGAGCGAGGGTCAGTGGGCAAAGGAAAGTCTGAACTCGGAATCGAGGTAACTCAATCGAGAGTGACCGCTGGGGTCATAGAACCCCTCGGCCCAGTAACCCGCGCTCAGATTACAAACTCGTTGTTTGGTATGCGTAGCGCCGGTAACCAAGAGGCATCTCTTTACCAAGGGGACCTTATACAGCACAATATCATAGAAGCGGCGCTGACATCTGGGGCCTGCACGGAGGAGTGGCGACGCCTCAACGCTCACTTTCCCATCTGGATGCTAAGGGAGTATGATGTCGGAGTCATTGATTCAACGGTATTAGGCTTTGACTCTGTCACACTGGAATTTACCGTCCACCTCATCAACCGCAGCGACTCAACCCGCAGCATCCACTTAGAGCTTTCTTCTGAAAGAAGGCTCTCCGACTCGCGTTGGCCAAATCTAGAGGAGCCATTGCGGTACCAGATGAAAGTTCCCAAAGGAGCCTCCGCCGTCCGAATAGACTTACGCCCTTCTGCGGAGGAGACCCTTGTGCTAAGGGTGCAACTTTGGCCTGAGATTGCACGTAGCTACGGCTCCGTGCAAGGTGATCGTACGCTGAGGTATCTGCAAACCACGTCCGCATTTGCGCAGTACTTGACAAGCGGGTCCCTTGGGCCCTTCACTTTGCCTGATACCGATCTCAATAATCCAGAACACCTTACTTTTGAATTAGAGATAACTCGCAATCGTAACCTGCTCGGCTTTCAACCGGTCGAAGCGATGGACCAGATTTTGGCAGATTGGCAGCGGGTGCGGGATGTTGGAATCAAAGAGCTTGAACGGTAGTCCGGCTCTTAGCCTGCTCGGTGAGGTCTTATTTGCGATCTCCGACATTTACCGCATTGCCTACAGCTTGCCTAACCACGGCGTGCAGCTGACTGCCTACAGCGTACGCTCCTTCGTCGCTCCCGCTTTCGGCAGCAGCTGACGCCCGGCGTTAGGCCCTTCGGACAGATGAGCAATTGATCTCACACGAAGATAGGACAGCATCGGGACCACCCTACAGGAAGAAAATTATGTCAGAGACCGTTCCCCAGAACCCCTCCCTACCCCACAAGGAATCCAAGACCGACGTGTTATCCGCCTACTTGATCAACTCCGATATTTCGGTGTTCGAGAAGCTGAAGATCCAAACCCAAGTGCTGGTCCCCGTTATACGTGCCTTCCGCGCTGCCATGGGAGAGGCACAAGCGAACCAAATTCTTCGTGCAGCACTCCGGGAGTGGTCTGCGCAACTCTTTCACGACCTCGGCCAGCAAATTGACGGGAGCCCAAAGAAGAAGTGGGCTACTCTCAACACGGCTATCGCGGTCAAGACCGCCGACTTCATCGAGTACGAGGTGCTCCGGCAAGACAAAGAGGCGTTCGAGGTGAATATGACCACGTGCCGACTGGCCGAGTTCTTCAAACGCTTGAACGAGCCAGAACTAGGGGCACTCTTAGCTTGCGAGGCGGATTTTGACATCGCGGCAGTGGGCAATCCCGAGGTTGAGTTGACTCGGACACAAACGATCATGAAGGGAGCAAGTCATTGTGACTTTCGCTATCGACTGAAGAAGGCAGCGGAGGCCCAAGAGAAATAATGGCGAGAGTTCTTCGGCTAGGAGGGCCTAACCAACCGCGCCACCGCATCGCGGCCACGTTGGGGTTTGGAATGAAACCGAAAGGCCGCGTTCTGGCCGCTCGCGGTGCGCGGGGGCGTTAGCCAGCTCTCAACCCAACAGGTTGGAAAATTAGTCATATTTTATGAGTACTTCATGATGAGGTGGACACGGCAAGCGGGCACGGCTCGGACACCGACACCAGCGGCACGTGCACCACCGGTGCGTGTCCTGTCATCTTGGACGGAGCAGGAAGCAAGAGGGTCTGGCAACCAACAACTATTCAACCGAAGGAGGAACATCGTATGGCGTTAGGAAAAGAGCTCGGATCGGTAACCTACAAGGTCACAACAACCAGGTACGCACCTGGTCCCGGCAAGGGCCAGACTATCGCACTCGATATGGGAGGGCCAGTGTCGGATTTTGGTGAGCTGAAAGGAACAGGTCAGGGAACGCTGACCGTCGTGGTGGCTGAGCCAGGGGCGAAGGCAGCAACCTGGAGCTGGTGCGGGGCGCTCTACACGGACAAGGGAGACATCTTCGGGACGGGAGGTCAGGGAACAATCGAAGAAAGCGGCAAACTCAAATGGCGGCTGCGGGGCACCATCCAAATGTCCGATGGCAGCGGTTATGCCGCTGAGGGGGCTGCCGATTTCGCTACCCAGACAATTACTTGGAAGGCCTACGAATGGAGTTAAGCGGGTGCATGGAGCTCCTGACAGGACAAAGGGGGCAGAAGTGAAGGCCCCCGCTCAAAGGGAAGCTCCGCTGGCTAACGATCCCGTGCTCGTGACCGCCGCCCGCTTGCGGATACTGCTGAACGTGAACGGCCTCGTCTGGGCGGCGGCCCGAGACGGCGGGCGTTAGACCACTATACAAATGAAAGGGGGGAGGTTATGTACGATGCCATTGTGATTGGGGCGCGTTGCGCGGGATCACCGACCGCGATGCTGCTGGCCCGCAAAGGATACCGCGTCTTACTCGTCGATAAAGCCAAGTTCCCTAGCGATGTCATTAATG
>JAYVFX010000709.1:0-5725 GCA_043772795.1 Deltaproteobacteria bacterium | reverse complement strand
TCTTGGCAGGCTTGTTCCCGACCGATAAAGCCCTTCAAGCGTTGGTTTTCATCCATAACTTTTCGTTGTTTGTCTTCATATTCAGCGTTTGCCACTCTCAATTGGCTAACCTCGCTTGGGATAATACTTGTCAGGTAATTTGCTGTTAACTCAAGTCGCTCAGCCACAAGACCTGAGAAGAATAAGGAGAGCCACAATACCCCCGCCCCCACGTAATGCCATATCGCCTTGCTCAGTTCTTCTCCCTCAGTAACTTTGTTCTCCGCCATGCAGTCGTATACCTCCGAAAAATTTGCGGAACCCTAACAGAATTGCCCGAATAAAAAAAGCGCAACCGGCCTTAAAAGACCGGCCTACATTCATTCGCCGCGCTGCGGCTGAGCAGTTACTTTACGAAATTCCCCCCTGCCGTAATAGATCAGTGAGGGCACCTCGCGTGCTGGGAAACGCCAGGTCGTCCCACGGGATTTCTTGGGGAGAAAACGTACGTACCTCTAGAGTTTCGTCCATGGCCTGTAGTTCACCTCCGGTGACTTTTGCAAGATAGACAATGACAACCACTGGATAGCCGGGATACGAGTACACATTGAGGAGCTTGGTGACCTCGACTTTCAGATTGACTTCTTCCCACGTCTCTCGGATCGCGGCATCTTCTACACGTTCGCCTCGATCTAAGAACCCACCTGGGAACACCCATTTGCCATAGCTCGGTTCAATGCCGCGTTTGAGCAAGACAATTCTGCCATTGATGGTCGGAATCGTACACGCGGCGATTTTGGGATCGTCGTAGAAGATGAAGGTGCATGTGGCACAGACGAGGCGTGCAGGCTCATGTGTCTTGAGTTGCTGGCGGTTCAGTGGACCTCCACATTTAGGGCAAAACTGAAAGTGCGGAAGAGGGTGATGCTCTTCGGTTTGGGTCGGATGCCCATGGGTGTGCTGATATTCGTGAGCCATACAGGGTCTCCTTCTCTCACATGTCGTGCCTTTCTACCATGAGATGCCTAAATGGCCCACAAGGGGAAACGGTGAAAGGGGGAAACGGCGAAAAGGCACAGATGAGGAGAAAACATGCGCAGTTCCGCGTTTTTCGTTTTACCCATTTCCCCTTTTACCCATGCCTCTTCCTCTCAGATATAGACAATCGAGGCTGCGCAGTTTACACGAAACTGTTATGGAACCACGAAGCCAATTCATTACGATTGATGAGGTGAAGTTGCACGGCGCTGATTGGGGTGGCCAAGGGCCATCATTACTCTTGTTACACGCCAATGGGTTTTTCGGTCGTCTCTATCGTGCGATGATTCAACCGCTCCTCTCACATTATCATGTTGTGACAATGGACCTCCGCGGGCAAGGCGATAGTGAGAAATCTACATTGGGGGACGACTACTGGCAACAGATGGCGAGGGATGTTGAAGGTGTAGTCAACTATCTTGGGTTGCACGATTTCTATGGGGTGGGCCATTCTGGCGGCGGAGCATTGCTTGCACTGTATACTGCAACTCACCCTGGCAAAGTGAAAGGCCTGGCATTATTAGAGCCAGTGAGTGTGCCACATGAACCGCAGTTTTTAGCCCGCTTATCGGCGGACAATCATCCTTTAGTTGAGCGCACCCTGCGTCGGCGGGAGATATGGGACAGCCGCCAACAACTCTTTACCGCCTATCAAGGGAAGGCTGCTTTTGGCGAGTGGCGTGAAGATGTTCTCTGGGATTACGTCAACCACGGAACATACGATCTGCCGGATGGACGTGTGGCCTTGAAGTGCTCGGCTGAGGTTGAAGCCCATGTATTTGCGACGACAATGTCTCTCGATATTTTTTCACAACTCGACCGGATTGTGTGCCCAACGTTGGTCCTGCGTGGCGAGCGTACTGACCCACCGTTGGCGTTGATTGCAGAGCGTGTCGCCCAACGCATTCCGCGTGGTTCTCTCGTTACTATTCCAGGCACAAGTCACTTCCTGGCGATGGAAAAGCCTGGAGAAATCGCGGAGACGATTCATACATATTTTTGTACGCAGTCGTCCGCATAAGGAAAATTTTCTCTTGATTGTCGCAGGCTAAGGGTTTAAGAGAACAATCTTAAGAGAATAGTCGGCTCGCGGTGCGGCCTGTGAGCATGGTCAAGGTATATGATTCACTTAGGGTATGTTTCCCTCTCCGGTCGTTCCTTGCCGCTCTGAGAAGCATGAAGACTGCGGAGTGGAACATTAACTGACGGTGTGAACAGAGGAGGTAGTATGGGTTTGTTTGATTTTGTCAGAAATATTGGCAAGAAAGTTTTTCATCGTGACGAGGAGGCAGCGGAGAAAATCAAAGCAGAGATCGAATCGTCTAACCCTGGGATTACTGGTCTCAATGTGAACTATGATCCAGCGAGCGGCAAAGTTGCCTTAACTGGGAATGCCGCTTCTGCTGAGGCCATGCAGAAGGCTGTCCTCATCGCCGGCAACGTGCAAGGAGTTGGCGAAGTTGATGCTGCCCAAGTGCAGGCTCCGGCAGAGAAAGAGAAAGTCGACTATTACATCATTCAGTCAGGTGATAACCTGTCGAAGATTTCTAAACACTTCTATGGTGACGCAAACAAATACAATCGTATCTTTGAGGCGAACCGTGAGGTGATTAAAGATGTGGATAAGATTTTCCCTGGACAGAAGATTCGTATTCCACTGGATTAATATGACCAATTCTAACTTTTTATAACTGAGAAAAGAGGGCACGCATTCCGCGCCCTCTTTTTTTTGTGCAGGGTTCGGTTGCGTGGTGGGAGAGGGGGTGGTATAAACTGCCCGCCGAACGGAGAATGGGGGCTGTATCTTTGCTTCTTTCCTGGTGTTTCGCCCTTGCATCTCGTGCCAGGGCTCACTAAAGTGCGCAGGCAGACATCCTGTCCGTACGGACTTTTCCAAAGTAGGAGGGAACCTTGCAAGCATTTACGTATGAAGCCCCTCGGTCACTTGATCAGGCGCTCAGTGTCTTTTCCTCTTCCGGTGACAAGGCGCGAGCCTTAGTTGGCGGGACTGACTTACTGATCCAGATGCGTGCTGCCACTCGGCAGCCGGGCGTTATTGTCGATGTCAAAAGCATTCCTGAGCTGCAGATCATCGCTTTTGATCCGCAAACTGGATTGCGCCTTGGTGCTGCTGTGCCAAGTGTGCGCATTTTTGAAGATAAGATGATGCAGGATAAGTATCCTGGTCTCACTGAAGCCGCGTGGCTCATCGGCTCAGTGCAAATCAAGCACCGTTGCTCTGTCGGTGGCAACCTGTGTAACGGCTCGCCAGCAGCGGATACCCCACCTGCGCTCATCGCGCTGGGAGCAGAATGTGTTATTGCCAGCTCTAAGGGGACACGCACAGTGAAAGCGGAGGAATTTGTTCTTTCCCCAGGACGCACAGTTCTCCAACCTGGAGAAATTTTAGTTGAGTTCCGCGTCCCGGCACCGAAGCCGCATTCATCAGATTGTTATCAACGCTTCATCCCCCGTAATGAGATGGACATCGCCGTGGTTGGGGTTGGAGCATCGGTGACGCTCAACGGTGACACGTGCACAGCAGCACGTATTGGGTTGGGTGCCGTTGCCCCAACGCCGTTGTTTGCGAAGGCTGCGAGCGACTCGCTCGTTGGTAAGCCACTCAATGAGCAGAACATTGCTGCCGCAGCAGCATTAGCGCAGAAGATGGCAACACCAATCACCGACATGCGCGGCACGGCAGAGTATCGCACGCATATGGTCGGCGTCCTCACTCGTCGTGTGCTGACCGAAGCCGCGGCGCGAGCAAAGAAAAAGTAATGAGTAATGAGAAACGGGTGATGAGTGAGAACTGAGAAAAATAAAGTGTTCACTCATTACTCATCACTCGTTTCTCGTCACTAGAAGTGAAGGAAGGGAACATCATGTCAGGCAAAGTACAGGTCGAAACAACACTCAATGGTGAACAGGTTGAGTTCCTCTGCGAACCGCGCCAAAGTGCCCTCGAAGTCCTCCGCGATGTCCTCGGGTTTACTGGGACGAAAGAGGGATGTCTGACCGGAGATTGCGGTGCGTGCAGTATGGTCATGGATGGCCGTGTAGTCTGTTCGTGTCTCGTGCTTGGTCCAGAGATGCAAGGGCGGACGATTGAGACTGTTGAAGGGATTGCTAAGGATGGAGAGCATCTGCATCCGTTACAACAGAAGTTTTTAGAGCATGCGGCTCTGCAATGTGGTATTTGTACGCCAGGGTTTTTAGTTGCTGCCAAAGCCCTACTTGATAAGAATCCCAAGCCGACGGAACATGAAGTACGGTTTGCGTTGGCAGGGAATCTTTGCCGTTGTACTGGTTACGATAAGATCGTGCGTGCGGTCATGGACGCCGCCACGGTTATGCAAGGGAGGTAAATCATGGCAACAGTGCAAGAAGTAAAATTCAAAGTCATCGGTACCCGTCCGATTCGGCATGACGGAGTTGATAAAGTCACAGGTCGTGCCAAATACGGAGCAGACATCAGCTTACCCGGATTGCTCCACGGCAAGGTGCTGCGGAGCCCCCATGCGCACGCAAAAATCAAGTCGATCGACGTTTCTGCCGCGCTTGCGCTTCCGGGTGTGAAATCGGTTATCACCGGAAAAGATCTTCCTGATCTCGCCGCCGGGGCACAGCAGATGGGCGAAATGGTGATTAACCCTCGCTATCTGTCACTTAACGTCCTGGCTAAAGATAAAGTGCTCTATAACGGCCATGCCATTGCGGCTGTTGCTGCGACCAGCCCACACATCGCTGAGGAAGCATTGGCGTTGATCAAAGTTGAATACGAAGTGCTGCCGCCGGTGCTCGACGTGCGCAAATCGATGGCCGATGGCGCACCCATCCTGCATTCCGAGCTGCGTACCAGTGGAACTCCGGAGAAGAGCGACAAGCAAACGAACGTAGCCAGTCAGATACGCTTTGCCCGTGGTGATATCGAGGCGGGATTCAAAGCTGCTGATGTTGTCGTTGAACGTGAATTTGACACCTCAATGGTGCACCAGGGCTATATCGAGCCGCACAACGCGGTCGCTCAATATAATGCTGATGGTCATGGGACGATCTGGGTCAGCACGCAAGGCACCTTCTCTGTGCGTGAACTGACTGCGCATGTTCTGCAGATGCCAATCGGCAGTATCAAAGTAGTTCCCGCCGAGATTGGTGGTGGGTTTGGTGGTAAGACCACCGTGTATCTTGAGCCGCTTGCGTTGCTGCTCTCCAAGAAGACTGGCAAACCGGTCAAGCTGGTGATGACACGTAGTGAAGTGTTGCGCGCGACTGGCCCAACCTCTGGCTCGCACATCAAATGTAAGATCGGTGCGAAAAAAGATGGCAAGATCACAGCTGCGCAGATCTGGATGGCGTATGAGGCTGGTGCGTTCCCTGGCTCGCCTGTGGGTGCTGGTTGCATGACGGTGTTTGCCCCATATGCGCTCGATAACCTACAGATCGATGGTTTCGATGTCGTTCTCAATAAACCCAAGACCTGCGCGTATCGTGCTCCAGGGGCGACGAATGCTTCATTCGGCGCGGAAACTGTGCTCGACGAGGTAGCCGAAAAACTTGGTATTGATCCACTCGAGTTCCGCCGTATTAATGGCGCGAAAGAAGGAACTGCGCAACCTGCTGGACCACAGTTCCGCCGTATCGGTTTTCTTGAAACGCTCGAAGCGGCAAAGAACAGCGAGCATTACAAGTCAGCACTACCGAAGGC
>JAYVFX010000708.1:0-4409 GCA_043772795.1 Deltaproteobacteria bacterium | reverse complement strand
TGCCTGCCCAATCTTCGAGAGCCAATACTCTGAGCCACTCAAGGTAATGTTGTGTTTGCCGTGCTGATATTTCTGCAAAATTGAATAGGAGGTAATCCGAGCATTATCAGGCGACTTTGCCTCAGTAACATCAAAATCGTAGTTCTCATGATAGGCGCTAATTTCGAGCAGCACCCGGCCCAGGGTCTTGTCTGGGCGTTCCCCGTTAAGAACACCCGATAGCTGGATTTTGAACGGTATCGTAGAACTTTCGGACTCGACATTTTCGCCACCAACACCAAATGAAATCTGCGCCAAGACAGTACCTGGGAGGACTATCATCAACCCAGCAGCAAAAATGACCGGGAGGACGCAACGCATATTCATCATACTCCTCCTGCTTTATGCACTTTTCCTAATACAGTTCTCTAACAATTCCACCGCCGCCTGGGTAAATGACCACATGTTTAATTCACGATTGCCGTGGCGGGTTTCGATCGTCAGCGTCTGCTCAATCGGCCCGGCGACGGCAACACACGCATGCCCTGCTGCGTCACCGTAACGGTTACCTGTCGGTCCCGTTGCTCCAGTTTCGCTCAATCCCCACGTTGTCCCAAGTCGCTCGCGCACCGCTCGTGCTAATCGCAGAGCGTATTCTTCAGTGCTCGCGCGAAGTCCGGTAAGGGTTTCGTCAGGCACACCGAATAACACTCGCCGTGCGTCGTGGGTGTAGATCACTCCACCAGCGAGAAAGTAGGCAGACGCACCCGGCACGGAAAGCAGTGCCGCAGAAATAAGTCCGCCTGCTGAAGACTCAGCCACGGCAATAGTGTGTTTTTTCTCTTTCAGTAACGCACCAACCGCTTGGCCCATCGAAGTCAGGTCTCGCATAGGTCTATTTCCTCATTTGTTCATTGATGAAACTAATGTAACCATTCGTCAATAGCTCAATCACTCAATGATTTAATGACTCAATTCTTCAATTAGCTCCTTCGCCTCTGGCAGATCTCCTGTATCAAACTCTTTAGGATATGGCCTCCATCTCACTGATGCCGAGATAGGTGTCGATCTCACTGCGCAGCCGATGGATATGTTCAATGACGGGCGGGGCTTGACTACGAAACTCAACCTCACTGGCGGAACTACGTAACTCAGCCAGGGCGAGTTCCAACCGGCGGAGTTGTTCTTGCGTGACTTCGAGCTGTTTATGGTTAGCAATCATAGTGTCACCTCAACCATACCAATAATCTTGCCATCCCGATTGCGCGAAAAGAAGTCAATATACAAAGAGAGCGTGCGTTGCCCTTCCCGGGCAACGAAGATGTCCCCCAGGTATCGACTTCGTGCGATTCGTGCATCCGCGATCTGGAGTTGGTCAGGACGGAGGGCATCGTACTGCGTTTCAGCGTGGAGGACGACAATACAATCGAAATCGTTCGGTTCCGCGGTCGCCCGTACCATACTGCCACCAACCAGTATTTTCGCCACAATGCCACTGGCTCGTGCATCATCCACGAGTTGCTCCAGTTGTTGACACAGCGTGAGGCGGCAGTCTGATTGAACGAAGTGACAAAAACGCGCGTGGAACTCGACCCACGTGGCGGAGTGCAGTCCTGGCGGTAGGTCTCCAGTATCGTCAAATGGTGGAATCATGCGAGTTCGTCCAACAACACCTTCACCTCTTGCAAGTCCTTCGTGTCAAACCCCTCAGTGAACCAGTTGTAGACCTCTGACAACAGTTTGTGAGCTTCGACGGTCTTGCCTTGTTGTTGCCACAGCCGCGCGAGGCTCGTTGACGCACGGAGTTCCCAGGACTTGGCTTGCTGTTTCCGGGCGATGTCGATGGCCTTGAGGAAACAGGCTTCGACTTCGCCTTGGGGATCGGGGGTCAGGGGTCGGGGATCGGTATTTTCTAACTTTTGACTTTTGCTTTCCTGCGCTAGCAGGAGTTCGCCTTTGAGACGATACAGTTCGGCTTCGTACCAACGCTCTTCCGTTTTATTCGTTACTGCCAACGCCTCAGCCAGTATGGTCAGGACCTCTTCGGGCTGCCTTACTTTCCCGTAGGCCTCGGTTAGTAGGGCAAGCCAGTATGGCTGCCTCAACCCCCCTCCTGTGGCCCGAGAGGCGGTCAAGCCCTGCTGGATGTGGGCAATTCCTTGTTCTCGTTCTCCCTGCACGGCCAGCACCCAGCCTCGCAAGATCGTCCCCCAGGCCAAGAAGAGCGGAAACCCTTGCTCGGTACAGAGTCGTATGAGCGCCTCTGCTTGCTCTTGGGCTCGCGGTCCCTCCCTACGGCACAGATAAGCTGTGGCAGCAAAATACAGAGCAATAGCAGAGCTGTACGGATGAGAGAGCTCTTGAGCCAGGGAGAGAGCTTCCTTACTGCTCTTCAAGGCCTGGTCCGGATAGCCTAGCAACCACAAGGCAAAAGCCATGATGGATCGGCAGGGGACCTTCGGGTCAAACCCATAAAGAGCAGCACGAGAACGCCCCTGTTGGGGGACGTGAGGGGCGATCCCCTGCTGCAAATGGTCCCAGGCTGAGACAATCTCTCCACGGAAGAACAAGGTGAACCCTAGGGTAAAGTGGGCTTCTGCCAGGAGTAGCGGGTCCTGGGTCTTTTGGGCGAGACTCAGGAGTTGCCCGCCCAGCTCGTGGGCGGTCTGGAACTGGGGCACCTCAACATAAAATGCCCAGAGTCCGAACAGTACCTGGGAGAGCTGAGAAGAGTCTCCCACTTGCTGGCACAACGCTAAGGATCGGGCGTAGGCTGCTCCCACTCCCGGGTCAGCCCAGCCCTTGATCGCGGTCAGGGCGTGGCCGAGAGTGGTCTGCAGTATGAGTTCCTTTTGGGCACGCTCGGGGGTATCTGGCAGAGGCTTGAGCAGCTCCAGCCCCATGGTGAGGTGACTCATCGCTTCGACATGAGCCGAGCGCTCGACCGCTCTTTGACCTGCCTGCTGCCAGTAAGGAATGGCCTGCTGGATGAGATTCGCCTCGGTGTAGTGATGTGCCAAGAGTTCAGGCTGGTGTTCTTTGATGTCTGAGAATTGCTCTTCCAGCACCCGAGCGATCTGTTGGTGATACTGCTGCCGGGTGCTCTTGAGTAACGACTGATACGCTGTGTCCTGGATGAGCGCATGCTTGAAGAAGTAGCGTGTTTGCTGCCCTACTCCGCGTTGGTAGAGAATCTCCGCTTCCACGAGTTTGGTCAGGGCCGCTTGCAAATCGGTTTCACTGGTCGGCGCAACGGCTCGCAGTAGTTCATATGAAAACTCTCGCCCCAGCGTCGCCCCGAGTTGTGCCACTTGCCGGGCCGTGGAGAGACGGTCGAGACGAGCCAGCAGCACTTCTTGCAACGTCGCAGGGATTGCCAGTTGGCGGGGCGTGTGGTGGGGCGACCCAATAGACTCAATAGACTCTACAGACTCGATGACGCTCTTGGTCAACTCTTCCACAAACAACGGCACCCCATCCGTCTTGATCCGAATCTGCTCGATAACCTCAGATGGAAGGGCGTTGCCTGCCGCTGCCTGCTCGATCATCGCCTCCACTTGTTTCTTACCCAATCGGTTGAGCGTGAGCTGCGTGATATGCGAACGGGGCTTCCACGGTGGGGTGAACTCAGGGCGGAAGGTCAGCACCAGCAGCAGTTTGGTCGTGGGGATCTGTTCGATGAGTAAAGTTAAAAACTCCAACGACGATGGATCGGCCCAGTGCAGGTCTTCCCACACCGACACCGTCGCTTGTCGCTCGGCTTGCGCCACTAACAGTTGCAATAGTGCCTGAAGTGTTCGTTCTTTCTGTTTCTGTGGGGTGAGGTTCAGCGGCGGATATTGTGGCGACGTTGGTAAGGAGAGTAGGGCAGTAAATAATGGCAATGACTCCTGCATGTTGTACAAGGCCAAGGCCCGCTCTAGCTCCTCGATTTTATCACTGTCTGTGTCTTGTTGAGTCAACAGCAAGGTGGGCTGTAAGACCTCGATCAAGGGATATAACGCGCTGTGCTGATGATACGGTGAGCAGCGGGCTTCATAGAGTAAGGAGCCTTCTGCTGTAACGTGCTCTCTGAGCGTGTAGGCCAGGCGGGATTTGCCAATCCCCGGCTCTCCACTCAGTAACACTACTTGCCCACGCCCCTCTTTGACTTGCTCCCAGCGGTCCATGAGTAACCCGACTTCCTGCTCACGTCCCACTAACGGCGTCAGCGTCGTTTTTCCTGCGAGAGGAGATACACCCTGCCGCTCACTCTGCACATGGTAGACGGCGATAGGCGTATCGATGCCCTTGACCAGATGCGAGCCAAACGGCTGACATTCAAACTGCCCGTCGAGTAACCGGTGCGTGGCGGCGCTAATGATCACCGTGTTGGGCTCGGCTAGCCCTTGTACCCGTGCGGCGACGTTGGGTGTCTCACCCAGCGCGAG
>JAYVFX010000707.1:0-6035 GCA_043772795.1 Deltaproteobacteria bacterium | reverse complement strand
CGAAATTTCCATTTGCCATTTTCCTGTACGTACTCGTCATCAAACTTCGCGGCAACCAGGAAGCTCTCGCCGTTGAAGATCGGTTTGGCTTCCAAATAGCTAATGCCTGTTCCCGTATTCCCACTCACTGTGATGACGTGATTGTGAATGAACTGCTTTACAAACGGCACCAGGTCTGACAGCGCTTGGCGGTAAAACGCAGCGACCTCTCCTTTTCCTTTGGCTTTGCCGAGGTGCGCGAAGTCAATCTCCCCGTTTTCAGCAAAGAGATCAGGAATCATCTCCGGCTTCTTTTCGTTGACGGCGATGTGATAACGAAAGCGCAGGTCTTGGATCTCATTGTGATCCTGGAGTTCTTGGACCTTCGCTTCTAATGCTTGCACACGTGATTCTAGATCGGCCATAGTTTCCTCCTTATGAAAGATAGAGATTCGAGACAGAGAGTAAGAAGTTATCCTTCTTCCTACTGGCTACTTTCCTTTCTAAGAGCATCATTTCTCACCTCTCGCAACAGATACCTCGGACGTACTATGAAATCATTCGTGACGTCAAGTTGTCCCTACCTCAATTCCCAGCCCCTCATACTCAACAGAAGCCCTCTTGACCCTCTCACGCCAGCGCGGCATCTGTGGGAGAGTTTAGTCTACGGAGATGCTGAATACATGGATGCGGAACAAAAGCAGAAACTGCTAACGCTGCTGAGTCAGCAGCATGTCGCGGTTGTATCAACGCGGGGAGAGGAGTGGCCGACGGCGACTGTTCAAGCGTTTGCTGAAACTCCTGAGTTTGACCTAATTTTGATTATGTTGGGATCTGCTCCGAAGTTTCAAAACCTACTGAAACGTCCACAGATTACTTTACATATCGATAATCGTGACAAGGGGGATGTGAGCAAGATGCAAATCATTCGTGCATGGATTGAAGGAGTCGCGCGTGAGGTGCCGAAGGGAAGTACAGAGTGGGAAACGTCGAAAGGTATATTCTTAGAAAAGAACCCCTTTGAAGCACCGTTCTTTACTTATGACGTGCTACGCATGGTGCGTGTGACCCCGAAACGCGTGTCATATGCGAATGGACTCGCGGATTCATTTAAAGCTGACGTGTAGAAAGGTGATAAAAGTATGAGGACGAAGGGCACTGAAATCCCTTCGTCCTCTACAGCCAGAACATTATGCGGGTGGTTCTTCACCAGCGATGAGTCGCTCGACATGCCCGCGTAACGCTTCGCGATCAAGCCCAAGGTGATCGCACACATACGCAAAAGAAAATGGGGCTTCGCTTGGATCTCGGACCCAGGCTTGATCAGCTTCCCACTGCCGTTTTTCCTTCGAGATTCGCCGGCGCCAGCGAGGGTGATAGGTCGTTAATACATGCAGGGCATCGGTTAAGATTGCCCACATAAGGAGCCATTCGCTCCGATGGAGCATGTTATTCCGTGGGCGTACTTGGCAGGCCAACAGAATGTCGGGTTGAAGGGTTGCTTGCCCATCGCCCACATGACCAGTCATGAGTGGAGATTGTGATACTGCCATAGTTCCATTTTTCATCCGCTCCCTCCCCACAGCAAAGTTTTTTGGGCCACCTCGTGGATCCCTAATCGATAGTCTATATAGACAGCTCAGCGGCGGATTTATTCACCTCCTTGTCGGGCGGGGAGAAAAAAAGAGGGGCATACGATTCGCATGCCCCTTGTCCGGCCTTAAAAGACCGGCCTACATTCATTCGCCGCGCTGTGGCTGAGCAGTTACTCAGGAAAGCTCCTCAGCAGAGGTTGGGTCGGCCTACTATCCTTGCTTCCGTAGCGCAAAGAACGTACTCGCGTTCCCGCGACGGACGAGCAGAAGCAATGTGTCCTTTTCTTTCGCGGCTGAAACCGCTTTTTGGAACTCCTCTACTGAATGTACCGGTTGACGGTTGACTTCTTCAACAATGTCGCCCGGTTGGATGTTGCTCCCTGCAGCCGGACTGTCTGGGTCAACTTCGATGACGACCACCCCTTTCTGACTCTTTTCAACCTGGAAGCGTCGTGCGGCCTCAGATGAAAGGCTTGAGACACTCATGCCCCAGACATCTTCGCTGTCGCCACCACGCTGCTCGGCTTTGGCTTGTTGATTGGTGAGCTCTCCGAGGTTGATCGAATAATTCTGCTCTTTGCCGTTCCGCAGAATAACTACTTCAGCTTTTTCGCCTACTGGCGTACGAGCGACGAGGGACGGAAGCTCGTGGGAATCTTTGACTGTCGCACCATTGAAGGTTGTAATGACATCGCCGCGCTTTAGCCCTGCTTTTTCTGCCGGGCCACCTGAGGTGACTTCAGCGACGAGAGCGCCAATTGGTTCTTTTAAGCCAAAGGACTTAGCGAGTTCTGGCGTGACGGATTGGATGGCGACCCCAAGCCAGCCTCGTGTGACCTTGCCTTTATCCTTCAGTTGCGAAACGATCGACTTGGCTTGATCAATGGGGATGGCAAAGCCAATGCCGATGTTCCCACCGCCTTGACTGAAAATCGCGGTATTAATACCAATGACTTCCCCTTTGAGGTTGATCAGTGGTCCTCCTGAATTCCCCGGATTGATCGACGCATCGGTCTGAATGAAATCATCATACGGCCCGGCGTTAATCACCCGGCCTTTGGCACTGATAATACCTGCTGTCACTGTTTGTTCGAGTCCAAAGGGATTGCCGATGGCGATCACCCAGTCCCCAACCTGGAGATCCGAGGATTTTCCCATCGGAAGCATGGGGAGGTTATGTTTGACGGTAATTTTGATCAGTGCGAGATCGGTCTTTTCATCGCTACCAATCACTTTGGCTTCGTACTCTTCTTTGTCAGAGAGTCGGACCGTCACCTTTGCGTTACCTTCACCGACGACATGATTATTGGTGATGATGTAGCCGTCTTCACTGATCAAGAAACCAGAGCCGAGACTGCGTTGTGGGCCGGGCGGTCGATCGCCAAAGAAGCGACGAAAAAAGTCCTCGAAATCCTCGCCGCCGCCGCCACCCCCCCCAAAGGGGTTAGGTCCTGGGCCCGGATTAGGCCCCGGTCCAAACGGGCCGGGCGGCATATGTCGGCGGCGCTCGCTCCGACTGCCGCTAGCGCTTCGTTCCGATTTTTGTGTGGTCGAGATGTTCACCACGGCTGGAGACACGCGTTTGGCCACGTCTGCTAAAGAGGGCAATCCAGCTACTCGTCCAGCCGATGCTGGTGGGGCCGGTGTTTCTTCTGCTTTGCCAGTGCCGAAAATGTCCAACGCCCATGATGAAGCACCTAACAGAAGAACACTGGTACAAAGGGCTGTGGCTGTTATTCTACGCTGGAAGAGAAAACGAGAGTACGTCATGCAAACCATCCTTAGTGTTTGGAGATAGACTACTTTTCTTCCTGATCGCCACGCTCCTGCTTTTGTCGCAGTTCAACCATTTTGTTAAAGGTAGGGACAACGGGAGAAAATTCAGGAGAGAGTCGGTGGCGAATCGACACTGCGGCATCGGCGGCCAGTTGGCGAAGAGGTTGTGAGGGGTCAGTGCGGGAAACATCGTCGAGAAATGCTAAGACGCTATCATTCCCAACATCACTGAGTGCGCGTATCGCTACCGCTTTGACGTTCTGGTCGAGTCTGCGCTTCAAGAACTCCATGATCGGTGTTGCACCTCGGGGGTCGCCGATCTTGCCCAGCGTCACGAGAATTTTATGCTTAATCCCTGGACTCACCTCGCGCAAAAATAGTTGTTGAACGAGGATGGGGGTTGCGTCTGTTGCCCGCAGATTTCCTAGATATTCGATAGCTTTGTTCTTGACTCGGATGTCAGAGTCTGCCGTCGCCGACATGATATGCTCAATCGCTTTGGGGTCTTTTGAGGTACCTAAAGATTTGACAGCTTCCAAGCGAGTTTCTGGCCGGTCATTCTTCAACCGTCGCACCCACTCAGCAATGTTTCCGCCCTTCTGCTGGCGAGTGCTCCGATCCTGTCCACGATCGCCCGAAAGATCACTGTGACTGCCCAGGCGCCCTCCCTGACCAGGAAACTGGGCATAGGAGCGAGCCGAAATCGCCAGAGACAAAAACGCTGTGCTTACCAAGATGACGATGACAAATCTGGGACACCTACGCGACAAGAGAAACGTCCACCCCATGGGAAATTTACCTTACTCCAAGCCTGACTGTCATTACTGAACATGCATGACCTTGGCTCCGGTTGCAAGAGCGTCACTGTGAGAACAACGAGTCTTGTTGGTCCTCTCGGCGGAAGATTTGGACTTCCTCTGGGTAGAGTCCACCTTCGGGAATGTCTTTGAGCGGAGTTCCGTCCCGTAATCGTCCTTCGAGAGCTTCACGATAGGTGCAGACTAAGTACCGGTGCCCATCGCGAGGCTTGCTGGGAATGCGTGACTGCTCCACGCGATTTTCACCTTTTGCTTCTGGCCCGATGATACGGATAACGAATCGCTTCTTCATTAACCCTTTGAGTGCGCGGATAATGGATGCACGTGAGAGGCCGGTCATTTCTGAGACTTCGGCATACCCAGCCGTAATCAACGGCGTATTGCGTAGTCCGATCGAGTGGCGCCACAATGCACGAAACACCTTCCACTCGCGTGGGTCCATCATTTTGTTGAGGTCATCTTCCAAGAGATAATCTGGAAGACGAGGAGATGGATGCCAGTTCGTCCGCCGGGTCAAGCGGATCTGTACATCTGCTCCTTCGGACGCTACAGGCGGAGCAGATGGAGATGAGGGCGAATCTATGGATTCTTTTCTTGCCATATCTAGTTTCCCTAAATCATTTGTCGCGAGTTGCTGGTCAATTGTAGGGGCACAGCGCGTCATGCCCCTACAACTACCATCTTCATACTTTATGACCTTTCTCAAGACTACTATTGACTATATTCAAATTGGGTCATTTTCAATCCCCGCAGAGGTTCGTATAGTGACATACACTCCAGCGTATGAATTGAAGGAAAATGCATGAAAATTCGTGCGATCACGATAGGCGGAGAGCAGCAGGTGACGCTCGATGTTCAGGCGATCACCACAGGAGCGCGTTTGGCGACGCAACTCTCTAAGGCATACGAAGACGAGGGAATATCGGTGCAGACCGTGCGTTTTGCGACGCAACCGTTTCCTCAGTATCTCGGAGATTGTTCTGAGAAGGCACTGCTACGATTTGCCCGTGAAATCCAACAATGTTGTCGTGACCATGGCATTGATTATTGTTCCCTTGGCCCGGTGGACCCGTACGATCCACGGGAAATGCCGTTCCTGGCATATCTTCCGCGACTGATCGCTGAGACCGAGACCGTGTTTACCAGTGCCGTGCTGGGAGAGAGTGCTCGTCCCGTCTCTGTAAAAGTGGCCCAGGCGATTGCGCAGGTCATCAGTCAGATCGCCCAGGCGACCGAGAACGGATTTGGCAATTTGCGGTTTGCTGGGCTGGTGAACTGTCCGCCCCATATTCCGTTCTTTCCAGCGGCGTTTCATCGTGGAGCGCCCGCATTTGCCATAGCGTTAGAGGCCGCGGATGTGATTGCTGCTGCCTGCCAACCTGGGCTGGATTTTACCGAACTGCGCCTGCGTCTTCGTCAAGAAATAGAGACACAGGTCCAACCAGTACAAGAGGTAGCGACTCGTTTTGCCTTACCACAGTTCCGCTATCTTGGTATCGATTTGTCGCCCGCGCCTGGACCCGACCGTGCTGTGAGTATCGCGTATGCGCTTGAGCGGCTGGGACTCGGGCGCTTTGGTGAGCCAGGTACCCTCGCGGCGGCAGCGGCGGTGACGGCTGCACTCCGTGAGACGTCGTTACTCACTTGTGGTTACTGTGGTCTCATGTTGCCGGTATTGGAAGATGCTGGGTTAGCTGAACGGAACAACCAAGGGCTTCTCCGCCTGTCGAGTCTCCTGGCCTATTCGGCAGTATGTGGCACAGGCCTCGATACGATTCCCTTGCCTGGTGATGTCAGCGAAGAGCAACTCACCGCGATCCTCCTTGACGTGGCAGCGTTGGGAGGAAAGCTGAATAAACCATTGTCC
>JAYVFX010000706.1:0-3927 GCA_043772795.1 Deltaproteobacteria bacterium | reverse complement strand
GTTGAAACGGCGCAATTCGGGAATGGTCTCCGTCCCTTTGGTTCCTGCCTTAAATGCCCCCATCTCTTTGACGGTCTTGAGAATTCCGACTGGGTCGGTGAGTTCATTGTAGTCAGACGTGAAACCCAGCGGCGTGGAGACGATTAAGACCGGAGTCGAAGATAATCGTTCGAGTAAATCAATGGTATTCGCCAGGGTACCAGTCACGCGCGAGGCTTCTTCAATGACACGGGACAGTACCCCGTCAGTCGCGAAATAATCGTTCTGATACCCGATCAGAACGAGGGCCGTCTGTTGTGGGTCCATGACATATACCCTCCATATTGAGGGACACCCAGCTCGGGTACGACAAAGGAGACAAGCACACTGTGCCGCGAACTGTAGTCCCTTCGGTTCGAGGTTGCAAGCAAACTCAGGAAATGGCAATTCTCGATGGGCAAAATCTATGCTACATCGGCGGCATGGAACCATTCCTCATCACTTTCAATATTGCAATTTCAATCATCGGTTTTAGCTTTATGGCGTGGAGCCAGCGAGACACCCGCCAGATTCTACGAGAGTTCAAAGAGCTTATGAAGCAGATGGATACCAACTCAGCGCGGATCGCTGACCATAGTCGGCACATCGCCGATTTGGTCGTGCAAAACGGTAGTGCCCTGGCGCGGGTGGAAAGACTGACGCAGCAGATTCTGACCCGCATGGCAGATGAGCAGACAGCGCACTAACGACAGCTCGTTCGCTACGCTCACTCTATGGCATATCGCTCGCTCGTTGCACTCGCTCTATGGCTGATGGCTAATAGCCCGCGCGCTCTGCGCGCTCTATAGCTTATGGCTCACTCGCTACGCTCGTTCTATGGTAAGGCCCTTTTTGCTATATGCCATATGCGATAGAGCGAAGGCAGTGAGCGAGCTATAAAGCGACCGAAGGGAGCGAGCCATTATCAACGTTAATGCACCGGCTTCAGGAAATGATTAACGGCGCGATCCGCAATCTTACGACCATGCTTAATGCCTTTGTTGACCGCGTTGCGAAAATGAAAGCCATTATAGATACGTGAGACCCCATTCTCTTCTGCGGCCTGGGTGAAACTGGTAAACGAGCGTCGGACCTCTGATGATCCGCCGCACCGCTCGGCAGCGAGCGGCAAGGACAGACTACACGCCGTGAAGCTAATATGATCGTCCTTGAAAAAGCGCTTGAACACCTGGGCAGCAGTACCGCCTTCGACACTATGACCTGAGTCGTAATCCGGCACTGGCGGGGTCGGCGCCAGCGGCTCCCACGCTGGATCAGCAGTGGTTTTGGGGTTGCCGTCGGTGTCTGCAAGCTGAATCGCCGTGACCGGACGCCAGAACTTGTAATGAAACTTGGTATCGAACGTCCCGACGTAGCCATCAGCCATCGCTATGTTCAGTAGCCCAAAGAGCCGGGCATTCTCCCACAGGTCGAGCCCCTCGGCAGCCGAGACCGCACGCGCGATGCGATTCCACGACAGCGGCGGGCTTTCTATCCAGAAGAGCCCGATCTGGGTTTGCTCGGGGGTGCGTGAGCTGCCGGTCTTGACGCCGAGGCGTTGCACTTCATTGACATCCTCGGCGTACTTCTTACTTGTCAGCTTATAAGGCGGACCCGGACTATACTGGGAGGCGTCGCGCAACACGAAGGGAGTGACATTCGCCCAGCCGGGCGCGAAGGCAAACGGGACCCCCGGCGTAAAGCGCCATGCTCCGGGTACCGTGCCTTGAACGTACCCGGTGTCAATTGACAGCGTGCCTGAGCCATCGTTAGCTCGGAGCGCAAGGATTGCCGCAGCGGCAGCCTGCCCAACAGTGATACCTTGCGTCTTGGCTGAACCAGCAGGAATGGCTCCAAGCGCGGCGGTGTAGTCTGTTTCGACACTGGCGAGGCCCGCAGTCTTACACTCAGGCGGAAAAATAGACGGGTTCTGGTTAATAAGAGCGACGAGCACATCATGTGCTGCTGTGGCAACCGCAGCTTCAGGAGAAGCCCCAGATGGAGCCTGGTTGTCGAACGCGTACGGACGAGAGCGGCGATTGATCGCATTGAGCGCATCGTGGATGGCGATATGGGTCATCGCATACAGGCGTGATTCGTGGAGCGGGTCATTATCCGGAGATAAACAGGCGGCCTTGGCGGCCTCACCCGCGTTCTCATTCCAATCCGTGACCGCATCGGCGCTCACAGAACGTGACCAGCCTCCGACGAGTAAAAGCAATAGCGTGAATATTCTGATCTCTCGCGTTTTCATATGCCCTCCTTGTTGTGGGGTTGAAGATGTTGAGAATGCCTTTGTCTGGGTACAGCACGCTGTGCCTTGAGTTGTCCAACAAGCAAATGACATCACCTCCTTTCCTTCTGTTGCGTGAGCACGTGCGCCATGAACGCCAGCAATTCCTCCAGGGAATCGAAATGCACACCCTGTCCCGACACCACATGTTCGACTCGTCCCTTGATCGGGCCACGCGCAACGTTACTGCTGGTGCGAAAATGCACGACAAACGCCCGCTGGACGGATAAAGGAGCTTTCCCTGTTTGCCGTTGCGACATGGTGTGACCTCATCTCCATATTTCGCTTGCAATCACGTGTGCTCTGTGCGAAGAGCATACGAGCGCGGGGAAATAAAGTCATAGGAAGATTCTGGGATTACTCTGGGATTACTCTAGGACGTAAGGCGCTTAGAAAATGCAAACGGATCGGCTACTTACCTTTGGTCCCTATCGCTTCGCACCCCATACGGGACAGTTGTGGCGAGGCACACAGGCAGTGAAGCTAACCGGCAAAGCCTTGGCCGTCCTTCGCTCTTTGCTGGAACGGCCTGGGCAAGTGGTGACCAAGGAGGAACTCTTTGCCGCCGTCTGGCCTGACACCGTCGTGAGCGATGCCGCCCTGACCTCATGTATTCAGGAACTGCGACACGCCTTGCACGATCATGCGCGCAGGCCTCGGTTTATCGAGACTGTGTATCGGCGCGGCTTTCGCTTCCTCCCCGCCATCACCACCCAGCCTGTTCAAGGTTCCACGTTCCAGGTTCAAGGTTCCCAATCCCCAACACCAAACACCCAGCACCCGCACCAGTCTTGGTTGGAAGAGAGGCGGACCTCGCCTTCCTGCACGAGCGGTTGGCCAAAGCGGTAAACGGCGAGCGGCAGATTGTTTTCGTCACAGGCGAGCCGGGGATTGGCAAGACCACGCTCATCGAAAACTTTGTGTTCGGAGTGCGGCGCTACGAAGAGTTCAGAGTCACGAAAAGTCCAGAGTCCAGAGTCAAAACAAGCCCGAAGTCCGAACCAGCCCCTAGCCCCCAGCCCCTAGCCCCAAGGATGTGGGTGGGGTGGGGGCGGTGTATTGAGCACTACGGCGCAGGGGAAGCCTATCTACCGATTCTCGAAGCGTTGGGACGATTATGCCGGGAGTCGAACGGGGAACGACTCATTGAAATATTGAAGCAGCATGTACCGACGTGGTTAGTACAGATGCCTGCATTACTCAGTGCCAATGAACTGGAAGGTTTACAACGCAAGACGGCTGGCGCGACGCGAGAGCGGATGCTGCGGGAATTGGCCGAAGCGTTGGAAGTGGTGACGCGAGAACAGCCGTTAGTACTGGTGCTCGAAGACCTGCACTGGAGTGATGTCTCAACCTTGGACCTGCTCTCTATGCTTGCGCGTCGGAACGAGCCTGCACGACTGTTGATCATTGGCACGTATCGCCCGGTGGAAGTGTTAACTCGTGACCATCCGCTCAAAGCGATCAAGCAGGAGTTGCAACTGCATGGGCAGTGTGAGGAACTGGCGTTGGACTTCCTGAGCGAAGCGGCGGTTGCAGAATATCTGGAACACCGGTTCGGTGTAGGGGCGGTGCGCGCACCGCCCCTACGAGAATTAGCCCACGCCATTCATCAG
>JAYVFX010000705.1:0-2379 GCA_043772795.1 Deltaproteobacteria bacterium | reverse complement strand
CGAGAAGGTAGTACTCTACCCCATTATCAATCAACCGGAAGACTGAGTCCATTCCTCGCTCTTCGAGTGTAGTTTTTAAGCGATTGATCCACGTCTGCAGAGTGACAGTGGTCGACCCCTTTTCGCTCGAGATCTTGTCTGGTGTTGACAAGTGGTACACTTCCGGGAGTCCTTCCTGGCACGCGGTCTCGTTCTTCGTCTTCGCCTTGAAGTCGACTGGACGATAAGCAAGCATTGATGCTGCTTCCGCACGTCGAGTTGCCGCAGTTGTACCTCCTCCGCACCATGCATATCGCACTCCATCGATCATTTCTGTTCCTCCCACTCGTGGTCCCACATGCGCTATCACTACCACCTGTGGTGGAGGGACAGCTTGCATCACAGGTTGTGGCAATGCCACCGGAGGTCCCGCTGCCGCTTGTAGTAGTGCAGCAAAACCATGCTGAGCAACAAAGGCATTGGCATTCACGCGCTCCGCGCGGAATAGCGCCGTTCGATTCGGTGTCGTAGGCGGTGTCGCTCCCAATGCATCGATCAATGCGGCATTGCGAGCCGTGCGAAACACTCGTGTACTCGTAGGAGTTCCCGGAGGCGTAGCATCGTTGTAGCGGACATTCGCAGCCATCGTTGCTGCTGTCTTTCCAAGAAATTGTGAGTTTCGCGAACCAATGACAATCTCGTAGAAATTCACGTAGACTTTGTACCAGTCGTAAGAACTTTCACCGAGATCTTTCTGTTTTTTTTTAAAATATATTCTCGTTTGATCAGCAGTGAGCGTCGTGTGCGAGTGATGATGATACTCGTCTCTTCAATGAAGATGAGAAGTTCAACAGCCACACGCTTGGGCTCGTAACCTGCGACGATACTCTGCTGCGACTCGGCTGTATCACAGCGAATGATCGTCAGTCGAGGAAGTTCGTTCTCACTGCGTGACAAAACGGACGTTCGCGTCTCTCTCTCTCGTCGCGAATCCGATCCGTTCTCGTCCACTCTGCTCGTAGTAGTAGCTCTAACGGTATCTAGCGACACCTATCGACAATTCTTCTTACACCGTTCAAACTAAAGTATTATAGGCTATCGTATCGATACGCTCAACTCTCAACTCTGTTGCAGTGATTCCGTAATTATGACATGAGCATGTTTGCTCGAGAACGTATCTTTCATCCTGGCTCGAACAAGTACCACAAGCTGGGGATTCCCGCTAGGTAGTTTTCCGCCAGGATCGTTCCACTTCCTTACGTTCGAGAGTGAACGCCTCACAATCACCATCCCATCAACAACTTGCGCAGTCCCTGATGGGTCTCTGCCGGCAATCCCTTGGTGAAGATGTCGGCCTTTTGGACCGTCGTATCAATCTTCACTACCATGATCCCCTTGTTCTCGCCCACATGCTCTCGGAAGTGATGGTACTTGACGGCACTGTGCTTGGTACGCGGCGACATTTTGGGCGAGAGGGCCAGGCTGAGAGCGCCGTTATTGTCTTCGAACACTGTAGAGTGAAGTATGGCGGGCTGGCTGAAATCCAGGTTCAGCGCGCTTCCGGCCTCTTGAAGAAGACGCCGCATCGGGATAAGATCGCGCATTGACTGTGACAGGGCAATGTACTCCGCTTCCGTTGTTGACAAGGCCACCTCGGTCTGAAGCTTCGAAACCCAGATCAGGGGACAATTGCCCAGGGTGAGACAGTATCCCGTACGTGACTTCACGCATACCGGGTCTTGTGAATCTTCCACTCCGTACAATCCGCAGAAGTCGGCGTCGACGTAGCAGTCCAACTTCATGGCACTGTCAGGCTTGAAGCGCAGTCCCTTATCTTTCGTCCCTTGTAGGTATCGACAGATGCGCCGGATTGCGTCTTCGTGCGTCCGCTTGGGGAAATGGTTGAACCGCGCACACTGATGCACTGAGTACTGTATGTCTGGGCGCGAGTTGGAGCTCAAATACATCAGCATTCCAACCACTGAGGAGTACTCAAACTTCCCAGAGAGCGCCAGTCCATCAGGATCCGTCCCGAGCGGGGTCTGATTACACGGAGTCGCTTTCGAGTTGCAGTCGGTCATGCCGCAAACTCCAAGAATCTTTTTGATGAGCCCCGTTTGCTTGAGTTCGATCGATCCGTCTTCCGATCGGACGACCTCAACCCCGAGAAACGCATACACATCTTCTTCCACGGTAAGTTTGAACCCCCGGGCTTCAATTGCTTTGATCTTTGCGTCGATCTTGCTTCCGTTTTTGCCGAAAAAGAGAACATCATCGACGTAGGTAAGCAGAATCATATCGTTCCCGATGAACATACACGGGTCGCTCACGCTTTGTTTCATTCCTTCCGCTTCCAGGGCAGCTTTGAGATGGTTTCCCCAGTAGAGCGGCGCCTGCACC
>JAYVFX010000704.1:0-1794 GCA_043772795.1 Deltaproteobacteria bacterium | reverse complement strand
CGCCTGCCCTTCCCCCACGGCGGGAGACCTCACGCGCCGATGGCGGGGGTTGGGAAGATCAAGAAAGGGCTACAGGGGGAATAGCGGGGATGGCTGCCGCAGCGGTGTGGGACCGCCGCCATGCCGCGGCGTCAGGTCCTCCTCCCGCGCGCTGCAACCGGAGCATCTTTTTGATAAACGTCAGGCCGACACTAAACACACTGGCGATCTCCGCAATCGTCAGCTCGTCTTGTTCCACCGCGGCGACCACGCGACTACGCAGCTCTGGGGGATAGGCTCTCCTGACGCTCATGATACCTGAAATCGCTTACATTTGAAAACCGCTATAATTACCCGGCGGTTTTGAGCAAGTACCTAAAAAGATCGAGTGAAGACCGATCCGCCCAGTGGAGGTCATCCAGGATCAAGACTGTAGGACGACTCTGAGCGAGGGCGATCGTCGCGCGGGTCAATACCAAAAACAAACGCAAGGTATTGTGCTCTATCTCAACAACTCGCGTAGGACTGGTAGTTGGTGCGGTTACTTCGATTTGTTGCCGGAACCTACGAATCACTTCTACATCGGTACCAAGAGTCCGTGTAGCGTTTTCTGGAAGCTGTGCGAGTTGGGTCAGAATGACTCGGCGAACGGTAGATATGGAAGAGCCACATCCTCGTAGCATCGACCATAACACATCTGGCTTCCCTGACGCTCGGCAAGGGATCATAGCTCTTTGACAAGTCGGGTTTTTCCTGCGCCAGCCTCCCCTTGAAAAAGAACCACTCGCGGATGGCCATTGCTTGTCTCCTTCAGACATTGCGCAAAAAATTCTAATTGAGGCTTACGACCAACAAAGGGGGAAACCGTGTGGACCAAAGGAGCCGTCAAATTCTCGTCTTGATAAATTGGCGAACTCACACGAAGAGAGCCTTTCTATCGAGAGACACTGGGATTAAGAAAAGCTCGTGAATAGATTGAGGAGCCCCGGGGCTTCTTTTGCTGGTCCCTCTATAAGTCAAGAATAGTTCTGACTAGCGGGTCGCATGCTACTTCCTCTGCTTTTGAGTTGTCAAGCCTTTTCGCTAAAAAACAGGGGAAGAATGGAGCAAGGAACAGGGGCATAAATCTAGCAGAATAGAATACTCATATCCCCCGCTTTCGATACTTTGGGAAGAGTACTGTGGGGTAGGGACCATCACTTTGCTTACTTTGTCTGAGCTGAATCCGTTCGACGAAGCCAGATCTCGCGCTAGTAAGGTGCCATGCAGAAAAGGATAGGTGCGTCCACTGCGCAAAAGTTTAGAAATTGTTCGCAAAAATATCGATCCGGTACATCTCCGGATCGGGCAAAAATGCGCAAAATTCTCGTATGTCTTATCGAATCGCATCCGCATTCCGTAGCAGAGGCTTCCTTGCTATGATGCCGCTACATGGCGCAGGAAGGAACGTTCAAACTTGTCTCTGAGTTTCAACCGCAAGGGGACCAGCCGCAAGCGATTGACAAGCTCACCATTGGCTTGAAGGAGAAGCGGCCACATCAAGTGCTCTTAGGTGTCACTGGATCAGGCAAGACGTTCACCATGGCGCATGTCATTGCTCGAGTAAATCGTCCAGCCTTGGTGATTGCTCCCAACAAAACACTGGCTGCTCAACTCTACAACGAATTCAAAGAACTCTTTCCCGAGAATGCAGTCCGTTATTTCGTCAGTTACTACGACTACTACCAGCCTGAAGCGTACGTTCCTTCAACGGACACATTCATCGAAAAAGACGCGGCGATTAACGAAGAAATCGATAAGATGCGCCACTCCGCC
>JAYVFX010000703.1:0-2199 GCA_043772795.1 Deltaproteobacteria bacterium | reverse complement strand
GCTTGGCCCACACAAGCTCTTGAAATTGCGTGTTCACTATGTCTCCTGTGTAGGTTGGCACATGCAAAAAAGAGAGTGCAACCGTGCGTCCATTGGGGTAACTATGTGTTGTCCGTTCTAATACTTCACCAATGGTGGCCTCGATTCGCAACTCTTCACGCAGCTCGCGTTGTAGGCAGGTCGCGTCATCCTCTATGTCTTGTGCTTTGCCACCGGGAAACTCCCATTGCGACGGATGTAAGTCTGTCGCGCGGCGCTGGCAGATCAATAACTGCGCACCGTGAGTGATAATACCGGCTGAGACGCGGATGAGTGTGGGCATAAAGCAAGTAGTCAGTAGACAGAAAGGCTAAAGGCCGTAGGCTGAAGGCTGAAGGCTAAAGGGTAAGAGAGGAACAATTGATTTCGATTTAGTCTTGGGTTTCTTTTTTTAACCCTACAGCCTACAGCCTTTCTCATCACTCATTACTCATCACTTCCTAGTTGAGCTGCGCTGTCATCCGGCGGACCATCGTCCGCACCGCCTCGGCATCCTCGGCGTTCGGAGCCAGATGTAGATAGCGTTGGAAGTCCTGTAACGCAGCTTGGAGATGTCCCAAGCGGTGATGTACGCCGCCACGGTCGCGTATTTCCATGGCCATATCCGGTGCGATCAGCAGAATACGGTCGATCACACTCAGTCCACGCTGGAAGTCATTCTTTTGTAGATAGAGGCCTTTCAGGTTGCGCAACATACGGATCAGGATTTCCTTCTTACTTGCTGCGCCGAGCAACTGCGGAATCATCGCGATGTACGGATTATTCTCGCCGTACATCGTCTGTAGCTTATGGGTAAGCTGTTGCTTGTCCAATTCGATTCCACCGAGAAATGGATCAAGCACTTTTTCTCCATCCGGCCCGACATGTTTGACCAAAAAGTGGCCAGGGAAGCCGACCCCGACAAGTGGAAGTCCGAGGCGGCGTGCCACCTCCATATAGATCACCGACAGTGTGATAGGAATGCCGGCTTTCCGATCCAGCACTTCATTGAGAAAACTATTTGCTGGATCATAGTAGGCGCTGGTATTTCCGCGTAGGCCTCCCTCGCGGTACAGTTGAATGTTGAGATTCAGAATAATGTCATCCACGGTGGGTGAATCTGGCAGCCGGCTGCGGACTGCCATTGCCAGTTTATCAAGCCTGTGAAGATAGGCCGCAACATCAAGTTCTGGCTGCTCTTCTTTGGCAATGAGCAACGCAGCCTCAGCCAGGTCGAGTTGCTCCTCTGGGCTACTGACAATTTGTGCAAACCGTTCTCGCACCTCCACAGATATACCCCTCTCTCGTATTTCTAGTTTGTCGCGATCATGGTACACTTTCCCCATACTGCGGGGAAAGCCCTTCCTTCGCAAGGGGCTATGGGGGATAGAGAAAAGACGTTTCGTTGTCTGGTGACCTTTTACTCGACACATTTATGGTTGTACCACCAAAGAGCGCGTTACATCGTTTGTTGCGGGTTGCAGAAGAACCTGGCCCGTTAGTGATCCTTCCTCATGATAATCCTGATCCAGATGCGTTAGCGAGCGCTGCGGCGTTGCGCTTTCTCGTCAATCAGGCGCAAGAAGAAAAGGAAATCGTCATTGCCCTCGGCGGTATTGTTGGGCGCGCTGAGAATCGCGCCATGTTGCGGTATCTGAATATCGATATGATACCGGTCGGTGAGATTGATTTGACCGGTCCTGGGCAGATTGCGTTGGTTGATACGCAACCCGGTCGGAGCAATAACTCGTTACCTGCGCACGTGTTGCCAACTATCGTGATTGACCACCATCCTGCGTATGGGACCTATGACGGAGTGCCGTTCCTTGACCTTCGGGATGAATATGGTGCGACCTCCACGATTCTGACCGAGTATCTCGAAGAGACGCATGTTGATGTCGAAAGTAAAATAGCTACGGCACTCTTCTACGGTATTAACGCCGAGACCCAGGACCTTGGACGTGAAGCAACACCAAAAGATGTGGCCGCCTGTCAATTCCTGTACCCGTACACCAACAAGCGTCGCCTGGCGAAAATCGAGAACGCCCGTGTACCGCGTGAGTACTTCAAAGTCTTCCGTGATGCCATTGAAGGAGCAGTACTGTATGACAAGGTTGTGATCTCCGTGTTACACGAAGTGCAGTATCCTGACATGGTCGCGGAAGTAGCAGATTTTCTGCT
>JAYVFX010000702.1:0-2145 GCA_043772795.1 Deltaproteobacteria bacterium | reverse complement strand
GTCGGGGCGCGGGCTCCGCGGGCTCCGCCTGCCGCTCCACCGCGCGCCCCGACGACCCGACGCGGGCTGGCTGGTGCTCACCGGAACTCGCACAGCAGAAGCCAAGGCTGCCGAGGCGACCGGCAGGGTGGAAGGCGTACCGATAGGCCGCGCGCACGAGCCGCGCGTCGTAGTCCCAGCGGCCGCCCCGGAAGGCACGATAGGCACCAGCAGTAGTTGGGCCAAGAGGATCAACCTGACGCTTCGTCGTATATTTCCCCAAACCATCGTGACACCACTCAAGCACATTGCCGAGCATGTCGTACAACCCCCAACTGTTTGGGTGCTTTTGTTTGACTGGATGGGTCTCGCCATTACTATTTTCGCGATACCAAGCAATCGCATCGAGATTATCTTCATACCGAGCGCTAGTCGTCCCTGCGCGGCAGGCATACTCCCATTGCGCCTCAGTCGGCAGTTGCAAACCCATCCCCGGCAATTGCTCGTTCAGTTTGGCAATGAACTTCTGACACTCCTCCCAGCTCACCTGCTCTACTGGATGAGTCGCACCTTTGAACCTGCTTGGGTTATCCTCCATCACCGCTTGCCACAACGCTTGCGTACACGGCGTATCAAACAGCCAGAAACCCCGCGAGAGCTGCACCTCGTGTTGTGGTCCTTCATCTCCATCACGCCCCTCTTCATCCTTTGGTGAGCCCATCACGAAACTACCGGCAGGAATCCAGCGCATACATTGCTCGACTTCGCCTATGCGAAACGTTACCCACGCACCAAATGCATCCCAACCCCAATCCTGCGCCCATGCTGGTCGACGTCTGCCTTGCCAGAAATCGTTCTTGTCCGGGAGTGGTTCACCAATAGTTACCTTCACTTCGCCACTGGCAGTGTGCACCATCCCGAACGGCGAGCCTCGCACGACCGGGTCAATGCTTGATGCGTCAATTGTTCTCACAAGTAGTTGGTTGAGGGCCTGCCATACTGCTACTCGTCGAACGGGCTTTGCTGTACGCGAACGTATTGCAGGATCGTACCAACCTGGCACTTGCGTCTCAGCATCACGCGGTCGGAATAAATCGTAAAGGCGATGCAGTGCGACTTTTACGCGCGGATTATGAGGTCCGATGCGAGGCCAGCGATCGGCTAGACGATTGATCCACGCCTCAGTGCCAATTTCATGATGTTCCCGTTGCGATTGCTCCTCGGCCAACATCGTCCAGAAAATCTCCGCATCTTCTCGGTCGTTAGGGTCAAGCAGTTGCCGCGACTGCTCATCAAGCTCGTCAATCTCCTCGAACCACACGCCCTGGTACAGTGGCGCTCGCCAGGCACGAATCACATTCAGTACCATTTGCCGCGCTTGCTCTTCTTGTCCAGCAAAACGCTCCAGATACACCTCTCGCTGCTTGGGGTCCCAACTCGCAGCCACACTATGTTGGCTGGCAATGGCCGAGTGCTGCCAGAGCTGTGCTTCCAGCCCAGGGGTATTACGACCTTCAGGAAACACACTACGTATGGCCCGCAACAAACCAGGTTCAATCCGCACGGCTGGTGATACCAAGGTCAATAATTGTTCCAGCGCAGTGGTCTGTGCGCGCGACGAAGGCTCCGCGCTGGTCCCTGACGCCGTCCCCCAAGGGGCAATGGTCCACGTGCGTGCAAGTTCCGGAGAAACATCCGTGAGTTTGGCCGGAACCAACGCCACGGCAGGAATGTACTGCTCACGTAGAGACTGTCCGAACTGCAGCCACATCTGTTGCAATTGTTCGCCTTGATCCGCAAGACAACCCAAGTCGCTGAGGACAAGGACGATCGTCCCTGGCAATGGCGCTACGGCTTGCCCACGCTGCTCCTCAGGCCAGCGAATCACAGGCTGGCTATCGCCATCACCCATCCGGGCAATCGTCATACCGCTGGGCGGGTAGAGTGTTTGTAGAATACTAACAACAAGGTCTTGATCTTGCCAATATGGAGTTAAGCGACGCGCGCGGTCTTTAATTATCGTGATAGACGATCCCCAGGCGCGACGCTGTCGGTACGGTAACTGATTGAGCAAGCGCCCTTGGCTCATCCGTTCGACAACCGCGTCGACATCAACCTCCCTGGTCATCCGGCGTGTTGCCGGCACTTTACGCAGCTCTGTTAGTA
>JAYVFX010000701.1:0-5334 GCA_043772795.1 Deltaproteobacteria bacterium | reverse complement strand
ATACGATCCCTCTGTAGCCGTTCAAGTCGATTCCCCGGCGGGACGACAAGCTCCGCAAGGGCGTGGACACGGTTCAGTTGATCAAGCTTGCGCCGGGCGATGGGCCATAGGGATTTCGGGCATGCCTTACGTGTCGCTCGTGTGTCAGCACCATTGAAGATGTCCTCGGTTCCACTATCAGCAAACGAACGTATCACGGATCAAATTATAATGGTCTCCGTGATAGCTCGCTAGTCACCAACGCCTGCACGCCTAGCGTTAGGCGGCGGAGGTCTGGCCGACGTCAACTCCCCAAAAATACATCTGGATCGAGGGGTGTGCCGGCATCATCAATGAGCAACTCAATGTCTATCGACCGAAACTTTGCTGCCCATGCACTCAACTGCTCGGATGCAACCCAGTAAGCCTCCGTCGGGGAATCCGCCGCTACGACTATGGGTGTGCCCGAACGACCGTCCTCGTAGTCGTGCCAGTGAACTGTGTATTTCATGGTCTGTGTGGCTCCGTGTGCTGTGCGAATCTCTCAACCCCTGGTCCCATGCACAAATGCAACAAACTCGTCAAGCACCTGCTTGGCACGTCCGACTGGCTGCGCTTCTCTCGTCCAATCATCCTGACCATCTGGTCCCTCCGCAGCGGAGTGAAATACTGAGTCTTTAGCATCATTAGTGGAAAACGACCATGACAAAACTGGGCAAACGTCATAAATTCCAGGCCAGTCATAGCGGACCAAGGAGAGCGTTGCCATGTCTGGTCCCGGGGAATATGGACCGGATCCCACGGAAGGCAGTACCAACCCGGAGGAGTTGCCGCAGCCCCAGGTGGTGGTGCGGAGCCGGAACTACGCGCATGGCGCCTGTCCCCGGTGTCACCATCGGTGTGGGCGGAACAATGTCGTCACCCGGGTTTTGCACGACGTGGGCGATCTGGTGGCTGGCCGGCCCCGCGACATCCATCTCGGATACTCGCAATATTACTGTCTCCAGTGTCAGAAATGTTTCCCTGCGGATATGTCCGACTCTGCGGTGCCCAAAGCCCACTACACTCACCGCGTCGTGTCCTTGGCGGTGCGATTGGTCGTGGAAGATGGCTTGCCCTATCAAGCGGCCAGTTGGCACTTGTGGCGGGATCACCGGGTGTTTGTTCCCTTCGCCACCATCCAAAACTGGGTGGAGAGCGGGGGAAAAAAGGGCCGCCAGCCACATGGACGGTGCGTATCTCGATTGGGCGCTGGCGGACTTTTCCGGCTACATCGCGGCCGATGAGCTGTAGGACGGCCCGTTCTGTGTCCTGTTCGTCGTAGACAACCGCACGTTCAAACGACTCTTCTCCCAAGTGCTCGACCACGATCCGGGGCAGAAGGACATCAAGGGTTTCTTGCGGCGGCTTGACAAGGCCCTGCAAAAGCGTGGGTTAGCCGTGCAGGGCGTGACCACCGATGGTTCGCCTCTGTATCCCGAGCCCTTGTCGGCAGTCTTCGGCGAAGTGCCGCACCAGATTTGCGAATTCCACATCCTTAAGGAACTGATTAAAGCTCTCTTGCCTGCGGTGGCCACAGTGCGGAAAACCCTGGCCGAACGCAAACCCAAGGTAACGCGGGGCCGGCCCTCCACCCCAATAGCCAAACCCGCCGTTCGCCAGCGCCAACGGCTGCAGCAGAAAATCGCCGATCTCTTTGCGCCTCGGTATCTCTTCGTCCAGCACGATTTAACTCTGGCGCAACGACGAACCTTACGCTCGATCATCCGCGGCTTGCCCCAGTTACGCACGCTCCGTGCGATCATGGAGGAGGTCTACCGGCTGTTTGATCGACGGTGTCGGACCGACACGGCCTTGGCAAAACTGGCCACCCTGCGCCAGCGCGTTCGGCGGTTCACACACGTCGGGAAGCTCTTGAGCAAACTCCAATCGCCGAACCTGGACAAGGCCCTGACGTTTCTCGACGACAAACTGCTTCCGTCCACCTCCCATGCCGTGGAGCGCAGCAACCGTCGCTACCGCAAAATGCAAAAGACCGTGTATCGGGTGCGCACGCAAGAGCATATCACCAACCGTATCGCCCTGGACATGCTCCGCGATTCTCAAAAGGAGGGCCGCACCGACACTCTCGAAACCCTCCACGGAGCCAGAGCAAGGTGAAAAAGTTCCACTAATGATGCTAAAGACTCGAAATACTTGGCTGTAGAGTGTGCTCGCATCTGGGCCGACAGCCGACCAAACCTCTGAGACTGCCGACTGCGCCCGCAATTTGATTCTGTCAGGTGCGTCCTTGGCTCTCCACCGCAGAATCCTTTCAACCTCATCTTGGATGTAACCTGCCCGACTTTGCCCATCGGGCTGCGCTCGTACAGTTTTTGGATCAACTGCCGTCATGCAGACTGACGCAGTACGAAGCTGGTTACCAAGGTGCTCGACAATCTGCCTCTCAAGTCCTGGCCAGAGGTCGGCGAAAATCTCAACTAAGACCAATCTATTCGACTTCAAATCGCCTCTAGCTGGCTGAGGTCCACAGCCTGAAGCATCTCACGCACGGGGCTGACGTAGAAATCAGAACGCGGCAGAGCGGCAATAGCTCCACGCGAAAGAAAGTAGTAATCCTTACCGTGAACCTCACCGTCACGAGGCGAGCGAGACGTGTAGAGAATCGCTCGTGGGCATGTAATGCCAAACTGAGGCAACGCGGCAGTGAGTCTCGACTTGCCTGCGCCTGAGTGTCCTGAGAGTCGGAGGAGCATCATACTTGACTCCTTTTGGTTTCGAGTGGTGCCGAATGTGAACGCAGCCTAACGCTCGCCGTCTCGGGCCGCCGCCCCACCGTGTCCGTCCGGCTCAAGCAGAGTCGCCAACGGGCGGCGGTCGCGTGCACGGTTGCGGTAGGTGGCATAGCTCCCTTTGTGTAAATCGCCGCTCACGGAACGTTACTCACTAATTCGCAGGTCGCCGCGACATCGATACCACTATTCCCGTTACAGATATCAAGCCCTGCGCCACCATTAAGCGAATCATTCTCAGAACCGCCATCGAGCGTGTCGTTGCCAGCGTCGCCAAACAACTGATCATTGCCCGTGTTGCCATCGAGCGTGTCGTTGCCAGCGCCTCCATGCAAGATGTCAATATTGGCCAAGTTCGTATCGAGACCGCCATCGAGCGTGTCGTTGCCAGCGCCTCCGTGCAAGAGATCATTGCCACTGTCTCCTTGCAGAACGTCATTCCCTGTCTCGCCAAAGATGCGATCATTCCCAGTCCCACCGGAAATTCGATCATCTCCAGTCCCACCACAAATAACATCGTTGCCTCCAAGGCCATAGATGATGTCGTTGCCACCCAGCCCGACAATGACGTCAGCCCCGGAAGTTCCGACAATGCCGTCGTCCCTGTTAGTGCCAACAATAGTTGCTTTCAACCCATTACATGCTTCCGCAGTCGCTAGCGTGAAATTATCAATGCCAATCGTATCGGCACCATCGAACGCATCCGTACTCATGGCGATCTCAGTCACGTCGGCAAGGATCGTCATCCATTGAAGTGATGTTTTCCCCCAGGCGGCGGCGGTTAACGGCGCTGACAACGTTCGCCAAGTCCCAAAGGGCGGAGCTGTAATGGTAAGGTCAAAAAAGGCAGTATCACCCGCACCCGAAATCCGCACAGTTCCAAATATTTGAAACGTTGGACCACCACCAGCGAAGGTCGCCAAATCCACTGATAGCATGCCATTGTTGAACCCTGAAAGATCACCCAGGAATTTGCTGGGAGCGATTGCACCGGAACCTAGGGAAGGTCCCCCGCCGATGTCTGTGACACGGATATGACCGCCCGGGTTACCACCGGACGAAAAAAACGCAGCCGATCCTTCGCCAGGAATACCAATCCACCCTTCACCGCTAGTATCGAAGGTGCTACTGACAACGGCAGCGTGAGCAGGATTTGCCAACACGGACAAAAGAACCGAACGGGCAATTAGTTGTTTGATCGACATGTCCTATTCTCCAGTGGCTGCAAGGTCTCAACGGTGTTAGTGCACTGTCGCTGCAGCCTTGCCGACACGCCTAACGCCCGCCGTCTCGGGCCGCCGCCCCAACGAAGCCATTCAGCTTATCCAGAACCGCAAGCGGGCGGCGGTCACGAGCACGGCTTGGTTAGGCAGTCTTGCCCTGCGCCGCCAGTTCCTGTTCTATCTCTGCCTCAAGCTCCTCTAGCGGAATCCGTCTCGTGCTCGCCGATCGCTCGTCAAGGAAACGCTGAAATTCCTGACTACTCCGTAAGATTTCGACTTCCCGCGCAAAGTCGTCCGCTTCGGCCAAGCAAAACTCCTTGCCCTCCGGCGTCACGATCAGCACCGGCTCTTGGCTTGCCAGCTTGATAGCTGCCTCTAAGTCAAGCGGCTCTTTTTCTAAGTCGATCGTTCTCATAGCTGTACCTCTTTGCCACGAATCCAGAGCACATTGTGCTCTTTGTGCCCGACGGACACAACGCTGACCGTCCGCGCCGTTTCGTCCACTTCATAAAAGACTCGATATTTGCCCACACGTAATTCCCAGGACGCAACCGGATTGTCACGCAAAGGCTTACGGTTCTTGGTTTCCACGTGGGGTTGGTGCGTGAGCTGCTCGCGAATCTCAGACACCATAATCTTGCGCTCGAAGGCGGTATAGTAGGAGAGGTCTCCCTTCGCTTCTTCTGTGACGTCGATCTGGAAGTTTGCCATGCAAAAGAGTTTCTACACCATCCAGGGGAAGAGCAACAAGAGAGTTGAAACTGGCTAAGGATTGGCGCAAGAATTAGTGTCGTCAAACCGGTGTGTCTGTGAGAGGGGAGGTGAGCTGTGGATGGGGTGAGTAGCAGCACAGTGTACAGGGAGGCGAAAGAGGGCGGCTCATTTGCAGATGCGGTACGAACCAGAACTGGAAGAGCGGATGCGCGGGTTTTATCAAACGTTGTCGGAGAAAGATCGACGGCGGTATGCCGCGCTCGAAGCGCGACGGCTGGGGCGTGGGGGGATCAGGTATGTGGCAGAGGTGTTGGGCTGTTCGCGGCGAACCATTGAGCGGGCGGCGAGCGAAGTGGCACACGTGCCCTACGATCCGGCGGCGGGGCGCGTGCGGTATCGCGGGGCGGGGCGAAAAAAAAGTGCGCAGCCGACCCGGCCCTGGTCCCGAACTTGAAGGCGGTGCTCGAAGTGCATACGGCGGGAGATCCTGACGACGCGAACTTTTTGTGGACGGACTTCTCGCCTGCGCAACTGGCCGCGCGGGTGGCCGACTTGGGCACGCCCGTCAGTCCGCTGGTGGTCCGCGACTGGTTGGCGGACGAGGGCTTGGCGCTGCACAAGATCGC
>JAYVFX010000700.1:0-3748 GCA_043772795.1 Deltaproteobacteria bacterium | reverse complement strand
TTACGCTCCGTGCATTATCTTGCCCTTATGAATCAAAGAGCTAACGGGAGGTTGTCCACAGTGTGGCACTTTCTCGCCCGTGTTACATTCTTCTCTGCTGGCACAGGAGGCATTTTTCTTTTGGTTGTCGCCGTAGGTGCCGCATACTTTGTGCTTTCTGGCAATGCGTATGAGTTGTTGCAAAACAAAGGCTAACCCAGCCTTTAATGGGACTCGCTAAAGCGGACTGCCTAGTTCAAACGTTAGTCAACTACTCGCATTTCCAGGGAGGAAATGATCTGATGCGCCGTTGATGGACTTTAAGGTTATTGGAGAGATCTACAACATCAAACCCATTGCGAGAGGGATCGGAGTTCGTGATCGTGCCCGTTTACGGAAATACTATGGCCAAGGCCGATGGAGAAAATTGAAAGGCTTTGCGTCTGTACGGTTGTCTGATGGCACGGTGCACACGGCGGAGCTACACTGGTACGAAGCCCACGGGATTGGACGAAAAGAGTTCAAGATCAAATTCCCCTTGCTAGATTAGTTATGAAACGGAAGACTACAAAAGCATCACATTTCGCGGTCTGCATCAACAATGAAGGGTACAAAGCCTCACTAGAAGTGGGGAAGCTGTATCGAATGATTCCAGATCAAGAGGCGGCCTCACATGGGTACCTTCGCATCGTGGACGAGAGTGGGGAAGACTATGGCTATGCGACAGATCGGTTTTTCCCACTCGAAGTGCCCCAAGCGTTGGCTGATGCGCTGCAAGTCGCTGGGTAGAGCTGCTGACAAAAACGGCTAACCATCCGCGCCACCGCATCGCTGCCCTATTGCGGTTCTGCTAACCCTGAAAGGCCGCGGTTGGGCAGCTCGCGGTGCGCGGGGGCGTTAGGCTTCAGTTGAGCTAAACCACAATGAGAATTTAGCTATTATTGATTGAATGAGAAAACAGAGGCAATAAGGATTTTCGAGAATAGAAAGAAGGGTTGTATGGCAGAAGTCGATATCCCACAGGCCGCTGCTGTTCCGCCGCTGGCCCAGTTGGCGGACATGATCTTTGGCAAAGCCCAAACACATCTCCTCTTTGTGGCCGCTAAGCTGGGCATTGCCGACCTGTTGCAAGACGGCACCAAACCGGTCGCAGACTTGGCAAAGGCTACCAATACGCATGCTCCCTCGCTGTATCGCGCCCTGCGCGCCCTGGCTGGGATGGGCATTTTTGCCGAAACCGAGCCGGGGTACTTTACCCTCACACCCCTCGCTGACCTCTTACGCACCGACGCCCCTAGCTCGTTAAGGGGCTTGGCTCTTATGGCCGGGAGTGACTGGCACAATCGCGCGTGGGCACACCTCTTCGAGAGTGTCCAGACGGGGAAATCGTACTTTGCAACTACACACGGGGTGCACATGTATGAGTATTTACGGCAGCACCCCGCTGAGCAGGACAACCTCGCTGAAGCTATGGCTTCAATGTCGAAGCAGGACGCAGTTGCAGTCTGTACAGGCTATGACTTCTCCGCCTTTCACACTCTGGTGGATGTCGGTGGCGGGACGGGGTACTTTCTGGCTTCTCTGCTGAAGACCTATCCGACGCTGAGAGGAATCCTGTTGGACCAGCCCGAGGTCGCAGCCCAGGCCCGCGCACGGATCAAAGCTGAGGGCCTTGATGATCGGTGCGAGGTGATCGGGGGAGACTTTTTTCGCAGTGTCCCCCGAGGAGGCGATGGGTACACGATCAAAGGAGTGATCGAGAATTGGGACGATGAGCGTGCGGGGGAAATCCTCACCAACTGCCGGGAGGCCATGAATCCAGATGGTCGAGTGCTCGTCATAGGCATGGTTATACCGCCGGGGAACACACCGTCGCTGAACAAGGTGCTGGATATGGAAATGCTGGCGTTTCTGGACGGAGGGTTGGTACGCACGGAAGCCGAATTCAAGGCATTATTTTCGCGTGTGGGGTTGAAGGTCAGTCGTATCTTGTCAATACCGTCTCCTTACTCCATCATTGAGGGCGTGGCAGAGTAAAGCAGGGCGGGCAAAAGCAAAGCGTTACTTACCAATCCGAAGCAAACAGGAGACTGCGGTCATGGTAACTGCAACCATCTCGATTCAAGTTGATGAGAAGGCGGCTAAAGCCTTTGCGACTGCGTCCACCGAAGAGCAGCGCAAGATCGAGCTTTTACTCAACCTCCGCTTACAAGACCTCACCATCGGTACTCGCCGCTCTTTGCAGACGGTCATGGATGAAATCGGAACACAGGCTGAAGCTGCAGGTCTGACCCCCGAAATCCTGGAGTCACTGCTTCAGGAGGAGTAAGGTGCGTGCCGTATTCGATACCAACGTGATGGTCAGTGCGATTCTTTTACCCTGTTCGATACCGCGTCGAGCCTTCGATCGGGCCCAAGAGCAAGGAAAAATATTGACTTCAGTGGCGACTATTGACGAACTCAATGCGGTGCTCCGCCGTCCACATTTCGACAAATACGTCCGGGAAGCCCAGCGACTAGAGTTCCTTGCCCTGCTTATCCAAGAAGCGGAGTTGGTTGAAGTCACCGAAGTTGTGACCAAATGCCGAGATCCAAAGGACAACAAATTTTTGGAATTGGCAGTCAGCGGTAAGGCTACGTGTCTCATCAGTGGGGACAAGGACTTACTGGTTTTACACCCCTTTTGTGGGATTCCAATTATTCCCCCTCAGACATTTTTGTTACAAGAATAGCTGAAAGGGAGGTTTGCCTAACAAAGCCGGTCGAGCGGACGCGGAGGAGGTGCCGTGCAGCGGCCAGCGCCCTACTAACCACCACACCAGATGCGCCGCGCCGCACACCGGCGGCGTTAGGTGGCCCTTCAGGCAACTGAAACGAAAGGGAGCTATTCGGAAGGTCGCGGAATCGCACCACAACAAAAAGGGGGGAAGCTAATGGCGAGCGAAACTTACGACATCATCACTGTTGGTGGCGGTTTGGGCGGTGCAGCCTTGGCCAAGGTTATGGCCGAACACGGTGCGCGGGTGCTGGTCGTGGAGCGCGAGAAGCAGTTCAAGGATCGTGTCCGTGGAGAGGCCATGCTTTCGTGGGGGGTCGCAGAAACGCAGGCGCTGGGCCTCTATGATCTCTTACGTACCACGTGCGCTCACGAGTCAGCCCGGTTTGGGCTCTATACCGAACCTGAGTTCGGGGAACCGCGCGATATGGTCGCGACTACGCCCCAGCAGCTCCCGGTTTTCACCTTTTCCCACCCGGCTTGCAGGAGGTGCTCCTGCAAGCCGCTGCCGACGCTGGCGCAGAAGTCCGTCGCGGGGCAAGCGTGCGGGATGTCAAGCTGGGGAGCATGCCGACTGTTGTGGTCGAACAGGAAGGACGGGGCGAAGAAATCCAAGCACGGCTGATCGTGGGGGCTGATGGACGAGGCTCGGTGGTCCGCAAGTGGGCGGGCTTTCCCGTCCACCACGACCCAGAGCGGCTGATCCTCTCCGGCGTGCTGTTTGAGGAGATGTTTACTCCTCGGGAGGACACTCTCTATTACGTCATCAACCCAAACATCGGCCAAGGAGTACCCCTGGCTCCCCAAGGTGGCGGGCGGGTGCGTGCCTACCTCACGCAGACCAAGGCCACAGGCGTTCGTCTACAGGGAACGACCGATCTTCCCCGCTTTATCGAGGAGTCGGTCAGAAGTGGAGCGCCAGCCGAGTGGTATGCCGGGGCAAAGGCAGTTGGCCCACTGGCGACGTTTGATGGGGCAGACACTTGGGTGGAG
>JAYVFX010000699.1:0-5580 GCA_043772795.1 Deltaproteobacteria bacterium | reverse complement strand
CCATTTGGTCGCCATCAAAGTCGGCGTTATAAGCCATACACACGAGCGGATGAAGCTGGATGGCTTTCCCTTCAATCAAGATTGGCTCAAAAGCTTGGATACCAAGGCGGTGCAGGGTTGGCGCACGATTCAGTAACACAGGATGTTCGCGGATCACTTCATCGAGAATATCCCAGACCTCCGGTCGTTCTTTCTCTACCATCTTCTTTGCACTCTTGATGGTAGTAGTATATCCACGCTCTTCAAGCTTGTTGTAAATGAAGGGCTTGAACAATTCGAGCGCCATATGTTTAGGAAGTCCACACTGATGGAGGCGCAATTCTGGCCCGATGACGATGACCGAACGACCAGAGTAATCGACACGTTTTCCGAGTAGGTTCTGCCGGAAGCGTCCTCCTTTACCCTTCAACATATCAGAGAGAGACTTTAGCGGCCGCTTATTCGGACCGCTAAGGGGGCGGCCTCGTCGTCCATTATCGAACAACGCGTCAACCGCTTCCTGCAACATGCGCTTTTCATTGCGCACGATAATGTCCGGGGCACTGAGCTCAATGAGCCGCTTGAGTCGATTGTTGCGATTGATCACGCGACGATAGAGGTCGTTCAGATCCGAGGTCGCAAATCGTCCTCCGTCTAGTGGAACCAGAGGACGCAGATCTGGAGGAATGACCGGAAGAACTTCCAGAATCATCCATTCCGGCTTGTTCCCTGAGTGACGGAAAGCGTTAATCACCTTAAGGCGTTTCGCAATCTTTTTTCGTCGCGCCTCACTCGAAGTTTCCACCATTTCGACGCGGAGGTCTTCGGAAAGTTTGTCCAAGTTGAGGTCATGAAGCAATTTGCGGATGGCTTCAGCCCCCATCTCAGCCAGAAACGTTCCCGGCCCGTGCTCTTCCATGAGTTTACGGTGCCGAGTTTCGCTCACCAGTTCTTTTTTCTTGAGTGGCGTTTGCCCAGGATCAACAATAATGTACGACTCAAAATAAAGGACACGCTCAAGCTCTTTCAACGTCATATCGAGCAGCGTCCCAATCCGACTGGGCAAACTTTTCAGGAACCAAATGTGGGCTACGGGGCTTGCTAGATCAATATGGCCCATCCGCTCTCGGCGGACTTTCGATTGAATGACTTCGACACCACATTTTTCACATACAACGCCGCGGTGGCGCATGCGTTTATACTTTCCACAATTGCATTCGTAATCTTTGGTTGGACCGAAAATTTTAGCGCAAAATAAACCATCACGTTCCGGTTTGAATGTTCGGTAATTAATGGTCTCAGGCTTTTTTACTTCACCGTGCGACCAGGACCTCACCAAGTCCGGAGATGCTAGGGATACGCGGATAGCATTAAAGCGGAGCGGATTTTGCGGTTTCTCAAATAGGCCGAGAAAATCTTCCATGATTCCTCCCCTTGCACCCTAACGTGTTTCTTCTAAAAGTTCGATGTTCAACGCCAAGCTTTGTAATTCGCGAATCATCACATTGAATGACTCGGGAAGCCCAGGCTCAAGCACATTTTCCCCTTTTACGATAGCTTCATACATACGGGTACGCCCAGCAACATCATCAGATTTAACCGTGAGCATTTCTTGGAGACTATAGGCTGCCCCGTATGCTTCCAGTGCCCATACCTCCATTTCTCCAAGGCGTTGTCCACCAAATTGAGCTTTCCCGCCGAGCGGTTGTTGCGTGACCAATGAGTATGGTCCAGTCGATCGGGCATGGATCTTGTCTTCCACCAGATGATGAAGTTTCAGAATGTACATAACACCAACAGTGATAGGTTCTGCAAACGGCTCGCCGGTTCTGCCATCATAGAGAATCGTTTGTCCCGATTCCGGTAGTCCTGTTTGTTTGAGAAAGGACAAGATCTCTCCCTCTGTTGCGCCATCAAACACAGGGGAGGCAATGTGGACTCCGTGTTTGGCACGTTGTGCAACACGTCGCAAGTCGCCTCCTGAGAGGGAGTCGATCACACCAGTAAAGTCGTCGGCGCGGCCGTACACTTCTTTTAATCGACGACGCAATCCTTCCTCACTGCCTTTTCCCTGATGGGTGCTTTCCTCGTCAAGCTGTTTCCCTACCGTATGAATCGCCCACCCCAAATGGGTCTCAAGGATCTGACCAACGTTCATTCGTGAGGGCACCCCAAGAGGATTCAGTACCACGTCAACGGGAGTACCATCTGCTAAATGCGGCATATCTTCTTCGGGCAGGATACGGGACAGCACGCCTTTGTTTCCATGCCGTCCTGCCATCTTGTCTCCGACTTGCAATTTACGCTTAATTGCCACAAAGACTTTCACCATCTTGATGATACCGGGAGGCAGTTCGTCTCCACTCTTAATTTTCTCAATCCGCTTTTCAAAATCCTCACGGATCTGATTAACCTGCTCCTCCATTGCTTCAACAGTTCGCGAGAGTTCGTCCTCAACTTTCTCGTTCTCAACCTTAATTCGCCCCCACACCGCAGGCGGGACCTCAGTCAGTAACTCTTCGGTAATTTCTTTTCCTTTAGGGATAAGAATCCGCCGTGAGTCGTCGTCACTGATACGAGCAGCTGCAACCTGCCCGATAAGGAGGTCCTTAATCTTGCTGGTCGTGCTTTCCTTAATGACACGAATCTCTTCTTCCTGGTCTTTTTGCAGCCTCTGTACCTCTTCGTCTTCGATACTCCGACTGCGATCATCTTTCACCACACCTTTACGTGAAAAGACTCGCACGTTAATGATGGTACCTTCCACACCAGGAGAAACTCGTAGAGAAGTATCGCGAACTTCACCAGCTTTCTCACCAAAAATGGCGCGCAGCAATTTTTCCTCGGGAGAAAGTTGCATCTCTCCCTTCGGGGTGATCTTGCCAACCAAGATATCTCCAGGTTTTACCTCGGCGCCGATTCGTACGATTCCACTCTCGTCAAGATCCTTCAGCACCTCTTCTCCAACGTTCGGAATATCTTGGGTGATTTCTTCTGGCCCTAACTTCGTGTCGCGCGCAACACATTCAAATTCTTCAATGTGGACCGAGGTAAAAACATCGTCTCGTAACAATCGCTCGCTAACAAGAATAGAATCTTCAAAGTTGTACCCACCCCAGATCATGAATGCGACGAGGACGTTACGGCCGAGCGCTAGCTCTCCCATATCAGTTGCTGGTCCGTCCGCGAGCACATCGCCTGGCTGCACCCGATCACCAACAACGACGATAGGTTTCTGATTCACACAGGTATTTTGATTTGAGCGCTGGTATTTGACGAGCGAGTAAATGTCTACACCCACATCCCCTGGGCCAGCAGGAGCATCTGCTTTGAGCACGATCCGGGTGGAATCAACACTCTCAATAATACCGCTCCGCTTCGCGACGACGGTTGCACCTGAGTCGCGAGCCACGACTCGCTCCATCCCTGTCCCAACAAGAGGAGATTCCGTCCGTAACAACGGCACTGCCTGTCGTTGCATATTGGACCCCATCAGGGCACGGTTTGCGTCATCGTGTTCCAAAAAAGGGATGAGTGCCGCAGCAACACTCACCAATTGTGTCGGAGCTACGTCCATCAGTTGCGTTTGCTGCGGTCGCACCATTACAAACTCACCGCCAAGACGGGCCGAAATCAATTCTTCCGTCAATACACCACGTGCTCCGATTGGCGCGTTGGCTTGCGCAATCGTCTGCGTCTCTTCTTCAAGAGCCGACAGGTAACGAACCCGGTCGGTCACACGCCCGTTTTCCACTTCGCGATATGGCGTCTCGATGAAACCGAATTCATTCACTCGCGCGTATGTTGAGAGACTGGAAATCAGTCCGATATTCGGTCCTTCTGGCGTCTCGATGGGGCAAACACGACCATAATGAGTAGGGTGAACGTCACGCACCTCGAACCCCGCCCGTTCACGGGTCAATCCGCCAGGCCCCAGCGCAGATAAACGGCGCTTGTGAGTCACTTCGGATAGTGGGTTCGTCTGATCCATAAACTGCGAAAGTTGGCTAGAACCAAAGAACTCCTTGAGAGCAGCGGAAACTGGTTTGTAATTGACGAGTTCCTGGGGCATCAACGTTTCAACGTCTTGGAGACTCATTCGCTCTTTAACTGCCCGTTCCATACGGACAAGACCGATACGGAACTGGTTCTCCACCAGTTCACCAACCGCACGAACCCGCCGATTCCCGAGATGGTCAATGTCGTCTACGACTCCATTCCCGTTCTTCAATTCGATAAGGTACCGCACGACTTCGAGGATATCTTCTCGTCGTAACGTTCCTTGGTCGATCGGGGCGTTAATACGAAGCTTGTGGTTAAGCTTTAACCGTCCGACACGCGATAAGTTGTAACGTTCAGGGTTAAAAAACAGATTGTGAAAGAAGAGCGTTGCTGCTTCTATCGCTGGTGGGTCGCCAGGACGGAGACGCCGATAAATTTCGACTACCGCCTCTTCAGGTGACGGAATTTTATCTTGCAGTAGCGTATTCCGCAGAGAAGGACCGATATGAGAATCGTCGGTAAACAGGACTTCAACTGAAGACACACCATGTTCGACCAGCCGATCAAATTGCTCTTGTGTGATTTCCTGGTTGCATTCAACGAGTACTTCTTTCGTGCGTGGGTCTACGATGTCATGCGCAGCAATATTTCCAATCACCTCTTCAACTGTAATGGGAATTTGCTCGACTCCCGCAGTCTCTAACTGTTTAAGCAATCCGCGGGTGAATTTTCTCCCCTCTTTAACGATCAGGTCATTCGACACCGGGTGCCGCACATCTTTGCTCGCCCGGATACCAACCAGCTGTTCAGATTTGAACACTTTGGTGACAGCACGGCGCCCCTCAATGAGGATCGTATCCTTTCGGTAAAAATAATTCAGCAAATCTTCGGTTGGCATGCCAAGTGCGCGCAACAAGACGGTCGCGTGGAATTTTCGGCGTCGGTCAATACGCACATAGAGGATATCTCGGGGGTCAAACTCGAAGTCGATCCATGACCCTCGGTACGGAATGATGCGAGCAGAAAAGAGGAGCTTCCCGCTCGAATGCGTCTTGCCTTTATCGTGGTCAAAGAAAACTCCCGGAGAGCGGTGCAACTGGCTCACAATCACACGCTCCGTCCCATTGACCATGAACGTTCCGTAGTTAGTCATAAGCGGAAGTTCACCAAAATACACTTCCTGCTCTTTAACGTTCTTAATGGTTCGTGCACCGGTACGTTGATCCACATCCCACAAGACCAATTGAATGGTCACTTTCAAAGGAACGGCATAAGTCATTCCTCGCTGGTGACATTCTTCAACAGTATACTTCGGTTCACCCAGTGTATAACTTACAAACTCAAGGGACGCAGTTTCATTGAAGTCTTTAACCGGGAATACCGATCGAAAGACTCCCTGCAACCCTGCGTCCGCCCGCTGGTCGGGAGGAGCGCTGAGTTGCAGGAACTCTTCATAGGAGTGCCGTTGAATTTCTAGTAAATGCGGGAAATCAATAATCTTCCCAATTCGGCCAAATGGCCGCCGAAAGCGGAAGTTATTTGCCAGTTGGAGCGCCATTCACTTCTCCTTCGGTCAAAGTTTCTACTTTAACTCAACCG
>JAYVFX010000698.1:0-3334 GCA_043772795.1 Deltaproteobacteria bacterium | reverse complement strand
TTGTTCTTTCGCGGATTGGAAAGCCCAGGCGAGATTTTGTTCCGGCAATTTCGCACGCTCGCTGATGTGGAGCGCATGGAAACCCTGCTCGGTCAGATTCCTGTGTGGTTCGCGGTCTTGCGTCAATGGGAACTCTTGCCGGACGGGACTGCCCCGGAGAAAGTGACACTGGCGGTGTTGTGGAACACCACGTTTGCTCGTTGGGTCGTTACACGAAAAATCGATGGGGTAGCGCTCTCGCGAAAAGACCTTGCTGTACTACAGAAGAAACTGCGCGGGAAACATCTTGAAGAACTGACCACCGAGTTTCTCACGCTTGCCGGACAACAGTGCCGTCTTACGGATATGGAATCGCAGGCACTCCATCGGTTAGCCGTACATGCAACTGAGAAGCTGCAGGAGGTGTTAACCGTTGATGCCATGACGATTGAGATGCGGTACCTTGAAGGACTGTTGATGAAGGAGTGAGCGTTGGGTACAGGAATCATCATCGAGGATCAATCCGTTGATTTCACGGCGTGGGTTCAATAGGATCGAACACTATGGATAACCTTTGGGACCGTGCTGAAGAGCTACTGGAGGCTGGGAAACCCTTCGTCTTGGCTACGATTATCCGCACCCGGGGCTCAGTCCCGCGTGAAGTGGGAGCGAAGATGGTTGTGCCCCGCGAAGGTCAACCGTTCGGGACCATTGGTGGAGGATGTGGTGAAGGCGAAGTATTACGCCGCGCCTATCCCTTGTTTGAGGAGAATCAACCGCCGCGTGTGGTTGAAGTCGATCTCACTGGCGACTTCGACCAAGACGAGATTCAGGTCTGTGGCGGATTGATGGATGTGGCGCTTGATCTTTGGAAACCTGAAGCACACCGTGAGTTAGTGCACGCACTTGCCGAAGCCACTCGTGCGCGTCGCCCGACTGCCTTAGTGACGGCGATCAATGCGATGACCGATCTTCCTGCTGGTGCGAAAAGCTGCCTCTCTCTGGGCGCAGAAGGGGCGAAATTCACTCCGAGTTTGTCGTTCGATGCGGTGACGGTACAGAGGTTTAGTAGCGCTGTTGCTGCCGGCACTCCGCAACTGTTTTCTGTCTCTCCGCAAGGTAAGGTGGTCGAAGATGCTGTTGCCCGCGGACAAGACTGGCCGCGTGTTTTTGTTGATGTCCAACCAGGGCAACAAACGCTGGTGATTGTTGGTGCCGGTCATATTGCCCAACCGCTGTGTGAAATGGGACAGATGCTGGGCTTTCGTACGATCGTTATTGATGATCGTCACGCCTTTGCCAATCGTGAACGATTCCCGCGCGCTACGGATGTTCGGGTTGGCCCGTTCGTGGGAACACTCGACAGTCTGGAAATCAATGAACACAGCTTTGTCGTGGTCGTGACCCGTGGCCATGTATGGGACGAAGCCTCAGTGAAAGCGGTCTTGCGGCGCAAGCCTGCGTACCTGGGTATGATCGGCAGCAAACGCCGAGCCAAGGCTACGCTCGAACGTTTAATCGAGCAAGGATACAGCCCGGAAGAACTCAGTCGGGTGCATACCCCGATGGGGCTGGATATTGCCGCCGAGACCCCCGCAGAGATTGCGGTGGCGATTGCAGCAGAAGTTGTCCGCGTCCGCCGCAACGGATCTCTGGATACCATATCGATCGCGGCTAAGGCACGACCGACCGGGCCGGTGAAGTTTAGTGGCTAAGGCCGTTCTTCTTTTTCTCTTCCCTCTCCCTTGACGGGAGAGGGGTAGAGTGAGGGTGCCTTCAATCATCAATCCGCAATCGCCAATCCACAATTACATACGATGATCTCCGCGATTCTCCTCGCCGCCGGTGAATCCCGCCGTATGGGCTCAGCGAAAGCGCTGTTGCATTACCAAGGGCAGACGTTCATCGCGCGTATTTGCAATGCGTTTCTTACTTCTAGTGTTGATGAACTGATTGTTGTTCTCGGTGCCCGCGTTGATGAACTGCGCCCAGCCTTGCCATCCCATCCGAAGCTACGGACTGTGGTTAATCCTCGTTATTCTCTTGGCCAACTTTCCTCACTGATGGTGGGAATTAGTGCGCTCTCGCCAGAGAGTGAAGCTACGCTTGTGAATTTGGTCGATCATCCGCTTATCGAGGCGGAAACGATGAAAGCGCTGATCGATTCTTTCCGTGCTGCGCCGCTTTCGATTCTCATCGCTTCCTACCAAGGGAAGCGAGGTCACCCGGTGTTATTCTCCAGCCAAGTTTACGGCGAGATTTTTGCCGCGCCGCTCGACCAAGGGGCAAGAGTCGTCGTGCGCAAAGATCCGACTCGGGTCCGTGAAATTGCACTCAATGATCCAGGTATTCTTGCGGACATTGATACGCCTGAAGATTACGTACGTTATGTTGGCCCGCAAAAATAACAGCCCTGCGAGAAAAATGCTGGCTACTGCAGGTGAGCCATCTTCGGCTCCAGAGACCTGACTATTCGGGTTCGCGTGGTTCGGTGAGCAGATGAAGACCGTTGAGGATTTCACGTATGCGCCTGGCCGACAGCGCTCCAATCTTTCCGCTCAACTGTGTTTTATCAACGGTGAAGATCTGAGAGACGTTGACCACGCTCTGTTTGGGAAGATTAGCCTCTCGCGGTGACAGCAGAACGTTACCTGGCGCTTGAGCGCGCTGGAGGTTGGAGGTCATCGCGCACACCACAACGGTGTTGATCCGGCTGCGATTGAAGAGGTTATTCTGAATAACCACATGTGGATGGCGATACCCAGGTGCGGACCCGGATGGATCGTCAAGGTCAACCCAGAAGACATCACCTTGATTGATTACCATTCGCCCTCCACGATACGCCGATGTTGACGACGCATACGGCGACGAAGAGTTTGCTCCTTGGCGTCCGCGCCGTCTTCGTACACAGCGTTGAGCTTTTTTAGAAGTTGTTGATTATGAGAGCGACGGATGAAATCTTCTAAAGCAAGGGAAAACAAGCGACTGCGTGAGATTTTCAATTCGTCAGCCAGTGCTTCCGCTTGCTCGAAAAGCGATTGTTGCAGTGACACTGCGGTTTTCATAGTCGCCATAACATTATACTATCCTTCCTACCAAATGGTATAACAGCTGAAAAAGGGGGGCAACGATAAGCGGTCGCAACTGTTCCGCATTAAATCGAGTCACAGAGGATTCGTACACTCCCGCCCCCACATTGGTTTAGCCTCACTCCCTTGCCTTTCCAAGCAAAAAGGACATAGAGAGTGGGGATAGTCCTGATGTCAGGACACTTTTTTCAAACCATTGAATTCCCGAGGCTTCTTTGATGATTTTGCCCAGGATAAAAAAGATTTTTCGCTACGTCTGGTGCGCT
>JAYVFX010000697.1:0-3973 GCA_043772795.1 Deltaproteobacteria bacterium | reverse complement strand
GCGCATCACTACACCGAGGCCGGGCTCTTCGCGCAAGCCATTCCGTATTGGCAACGAGCGGGACAGAACGCCCTCCAGCGCTCCGCCAATATGGAAGCGGTCAGCCACCTGACCAAGGGGCTGGAACTGCTTAAGACTCTGCCAGACACTGCCGAGTGCGCCCAGCAAGAACTCACGCTGCAAATCGCCTTAGGCGTGCCGCTGATCGCTACCAAGGGCTATGCCGCCCCGGAAGTGGAACATGTCTACGCCCGCGCACGGCAGCTGTGTCAGCAGCTCGGCGAGCCCCCGCAGCTCTTTCCCGTGCTGGAAGGGCTCCGGATGTGGTATTTCGTGCGGGCGGAGTATACGTCCGCACGTGAGTTGAGCGAAGAGCTTCTCACCTTGGCCCAGCGCTTCCGAGACCCGGCTCTCCTCTTGGAGGCTCATACAGCCCTGGGGGTGACCTTGATGAACCTCGGAGAGTTTGTTCCTGCTCGCGAACACTTAGAGCAAGGCATTGCCCTCTATGATCCCCGGCAGCACCGTTCTCTAGTTTTCCTCCATGGACATGACCCTGGGATGGTTTGCCGATCGCATGTCGCGTGGGTCCTATGGTTTCTTGGCTATCCGGACCAGGCGGTGAAGAGGAATAACGAAGCTCTCACTCTGGCGCAGGAGCTGTCACACGCCTATAGCCTAGTGTATGCCCTAGGCAATGGTGCCTGGGTCCATCAGTTTCGCCGGGAGGGGCAGGCCACGCAAAGGCTTACAGAACCAACGATTAGCCTCTCTCGTGAGCAGGGGTTTCCGCAGGATTTGGCACAGGGAACTATCCTACAGGGCTGGCTATTGGCTGAGCAAGGACAGACAGAAGAGGGGATTACGCAGATGCGCCAGGGCCTCGCCGCTTACCGAGCCACAGGGGCAGAGGGGCTGCGGCCACATTTTCTTGCCCTGCTGGCTGAGGCATACGGAAAAGCAAGACAGGCCGAAGAAGGGCTGACCGTACTGGCCGAGGCGCTGGCCGCGGTGAACAAAACTGGGGAGCGATACTACGAGGCAGAGCTGCATCGGCTCAAGGGCGAACTCATTCTTCAACAGTTCAAAGTTCAAGGTTCAACGTTCAATGTTGAGAATCCGCAATCCGCATTCCCCAATCCGCAATTAGAGGCGGAAGCGTGCTTTCTCAAAGCGATCGATATCGCCCAGAAGCAGCAGGCAAAATCGTTGGAGCTGCGGGCAGTAATGAGCCTGAGCCGGCTGTGGCAGCAACAAGGCAGGAAAGACGAAGCTCACAAGATGTTGGCCGAGATTTACCAATGGTTTACTGAAGGCTTTGATACGAAAGACTTGCAAGAGGCCAAGGCGTTGCTGGACGAACTCGCAGGTCCCAGAGTCTTGCTTTCAGCGCGAGAAAAGAGCACAGAAGACATATGAAAACTTCTTTGAGGCGAAAAAATAGATATCTGGACGAGGGGAAAATCCAGCGCGCCCGGCGCATTCTGGGAACCCAAACGGAGGCAGAAACTATTGATCGAGCTCTAGATCTAGTCGTTTTCCGCAAAGCAATCCTACGTTCACTTGAGCAAACTGCAGGCAGGGGTTGGGGAGGGAAGAAAGCGCAGGATGTCGAACTCTCTGATTGACTCGGATGTCTATGTCGATTTCCTGCAAAGTGGAAGATTTCATACCGACATTGCCCGGCTCTATGCGGAACACACCCCGGGCATTTACTTTTCCTCTGTCGTTATTGAGGAGCTACTAACCGGAGCCACCTCGCCGGACGAGCAGAAAAACGTCGAGCTGCTTTATGCGCCGTTTGAACGAGCCAGAAGAGTGGTCGCTCCTAGTCATACAAACTGGAGAGACACAGGAAATCTTCTCGCTCGGATCTTTCGTGAGCAGCCATCGTATCGCTCAAAGCTGCCCCACTTGGTTGCTGATTGTTTGATTGCCCTAAGTGCGCGAGCACTTGGAGCCACGGTCTATACGAGAAATCGTGTCGACTTTGAGCTGGTCCAACGTTTCCGTCACTTTACTTTGGTCGTGTTGCAGTAAAGGAGATACGTGCATGCAGTGTTCGACTTGCGGACAGAAGAATCCCGAAGGGATGAAGTTTTGTGGGGAGTGTGCTGCCCCCCTCAAGCACTCCTGTCCGCAATGTGGTTTTGAGAATCCGCCAGGATTCAAGTTTTGCGGTGAATGCGCCACTGCACTCTCTACTCCAGATGCCCATGGCTTGCGGAGAGCACCTACCCGTCAGCCCGCCGAGCACACGACCAAAAGCGCCAAGCGCGGCAGAGGCAAAACCCAGCAGCCAAAGGCCGAGCGTCGCCGACGGGAAATAACTCGCGGCGCGCCCGAGGCTGAGCGTCGTCAACTCACGGTGATGTTCATTGACCTGGTGGGCTCGACGACGCTCTCCCAGCAACTGGACCCGGAAGACTATCATGCCCGGGTGCGTGCCTATCAAACCGCCTGTGAGCAGATTATCACCCGCTATGAAGGCCATATTGCCCAATATCTGGGCGACGGCATTCTCGTCTATTTCGGCTATCCCACGGCGCATGAAGATGATGCCCGGAGAGCGGTGCGCACGGGGTTAGAGATTGTTCAGGCACTACAATTCCAGGTTCCCTCTCCCCGTCAGGGAGAGGGTCAGGGTGAGGTCCGTCTACAAGTCCGCATCGGCATTCATACCGGACCGGTGGTCGTGGCGGAGATTGGGACGGGAGCGCGGACGGAGCAACTCGCTCTAGGGGAGACGCCGAACATTGCCGCGCGTATCCAAGGGCAAGCCGCACCGGATGAAGTGGTGATCAGCGCGGCTACATATCGTCTAGTCGAGGGCTTGTTTACCTGTGAAGATCGTGGGCAGCCAGTACTCAAAGGTGTTTCGACCCCGCTGACGCTCTACCATGTGGTGAAAGAAGGAAGAGCGCAGAGCCGGTTTGAGGTGGTGGCACGCAAAGGGCTCACTCCGCTCATTGGCCGCGAGCACGAATTTGGTTTGTTACGCGAGCGCTGGGCGCGGGTGAAAGAGGGGGAAGGGCAGGTGGTGTTGCTCAGCGGCGAGCCAGGCATTGGAAAGTCACGTTTGGTAGAGGCCCTGAAGGAAACGGTCGACCACGAGGGGGCACGTTGTCTAGAATTGCGCTGTTCGCCGTATGGCCAAAACAGTGCGCTCGTGCCGGTGATTGAACATCTGCAACGTAGGCTGGAGTTTCAGAGCAGTGAGAACCCGGAAGAGAAACTTCAGAAGCTTGTCATAGGAGCGCACGTCCGTCTGCCTCAGCAAGGAGAGGCCGTGCCGCTGTTAGCCGCTCTGCTGTCTCTGCCACACCCCGAAGGATATCCATTGCTGACCCTGAGTCCGCAGAAGCAGAAAGAGAAGACACATGGAACGCTGGTCGCGTGGCTGTGTGCAGAGGCCAAACAGCGGGCAGTAACCTATGCCTGGGAAGACCTGCACTGGGCGGACCCTTCAACCCTGGAGTTGCTCACGCTCTTTCTGGAGCAGGTCCCCACTACGCGACTGTTGGCTGTGCTGACGTGTCGCCCCGAGTTTACGCCGCTATGGGGTGCCCATTCGTATTTCAGTCAGCTTACACTCAGTCGGCTGGGGCGGAGTCACGTGGAGACGATGGTAGAAAAAGTCACCGGCGGTCAAGCGCTGCCAGTTGAAATCATCCAACAGATTGTGACTAAGACTGATGGGGTGCCGTTGTTTGTCGAAGAGTTGACCAAGTCCGTGGTGGAATCCGTAGGGGCGACCGGCCGGTCGCCCCTATACTTGGGCATTCCTGTTACTTTGCAGGACGCGCTGATGGCTCGGCTCGATCGGTTGGGAGCGGCCAAAGAGATCGCCCAGATGGGAGCCATGGTCGGGCGGGAATTTAACTACGAGTTACTCCACGCTGTTTCTCCGCTCGATGAAGCAATCTTACAAAAAGGGCTACGGCAGTTAGTCGAGGCGGAGCTGGTCTACCAG
>JAYVFX010000696.1:0-2167 GCA_043772795.1 Deltaproteobacteria bacterium | reverse complement strand
AACACAGCGCAACCATCATTCAAACTCAGACCCCGCTGAATCCGGGCAACTCCGGTGGACCACTTTTGAATGATCTCGGAGAGCTGATCGGGATCAATTCATTGGGCCAAGAGGAACCCGAACGGTTATGGTTGAATTCCGCCGTTGCGGTCAACACTATCAAGGCCTTCTTAGATTCGCCGCAACCTCTCACGCCACCGCCGCCTCCATCACCACCACTGCCATCCTATAAACTGGAACAGACCGTTGTGAATATCGTTGGAGTCTACACAGATACGGCGGCCCCGCTGCCATCAACCTGGGTAGTGTATCGTGATGCTGCACGTACCAAGCTGGCTTACGCCGTCAAAGCCGTACGAACACCAACGCAGGTAGATACCGTTATCGTGCCCGACGACTCGCCAGCCAAATCGTTTCGCTATTATTTCGATACTGATTGTGATGGAGTTGTTGATCTGATCGGTCAGGCGTCTCACTCATCTGGCAAGATTGAGAACTACGAGCGCCCCACACAAACTATTCAGCTTAGTAGTCTCGCTGAAGAATTCATTGCTGCTGTGCATGCGCAAACGCTGGGTCATAAGGAATTGCGCGTCTGTCAACCGCCGACGCCATAGCCTGTACACTGCTGCTTTGGAGTCCCTGTTGTGTTGCCACCTGGATAAGGACACCGTAGACACATGCAAAAACAGCATTTTTCCCATACACAAGAAATTTTGCAAAAAAAGCAACAGAGCGGGAAAAAAATCAGCGCGCAAACGTCTTCAACAGTAGACACCTAAGAACGGCCGTTCCGTGGGTCAAGCAAAACTCTCAATGAGGAGGAAACAAAGATGTTCAGCATGCAACGAATAACCGCCGCAATTGCCCTGGCTACATTTATGGGAACGTCAATTCCTGGTCCGGCGTTGGCAGGAGATGCGTGGCGTCAGTACACCGATGACCGGGACGAGACACAGCAGGCGTATGATGATGGCGCAGAAGAAGAGGATACCGACACCTACGCGGCAGATCGTCGAGACGAACAGGAAGACGAGGCGACAGAACAGAAATCTGACGCTTCCGGCGCGCTCCTGGCCTTAGGCGCACTCGCGGTGTTAGGGCTGATGATGGGATCGTTCAGTGGTAGTGACGAGGCACCAGCTGCCGATGATTCGCAGGCAGACTGGGCACGGCAGAAAAGGGAACATGAGGCCTGGGAACGCGAGCGAGCCCGCCAAGCACACGAGTCGGCAGAAGCCAGTCGGATGTGGGACAACTGTATCACTGGTTGTCCATAGGAATGTGTAGGCAGTGAGTGATACTGCCCGTCCACAAGCCACCGGGAGACGCCGGCGTCCCGGTGGCCTCTTTCTTTGCCGTGCGGTCGATGACCCTTTCACTGTCCGTTGCCAATCAGAATAAACGGTGCCCAGTAGTACGGATGCGCATAGGGAGTTGTGGTCTGCTGAGGCAAGGATGCAGATGCACCATCCAGTGGTATCGGCGATGCCCCACGTCCTCCGCGCTTTGCTACTTGCCGTGCTTCGGGTTTCGAGCCGTGCAATAATTGCAACTGCGCTTCTTGCAACGCGGCTGCCTTGTGCATGCCCTTGTGGTTGACTCGTAACTCATAGAAGCGTTGCATTAGCTTTTTGGTGCTTTCATCTTCCACTGCCCACAAACTTGCGAGCACCGCCTTTGCACCTCGATATTGCACCAACATCGCAAAGCTCTCGACCTCTTTCCCTTGACCTGTGTTTGGAGTGTCTGTCGTACTGCCAACGCCGGTTTCGCAAGCCGACAGGGTCAAGAGATCGATACCACCAAACTGATAGTTCTTAAACTGATCTAGCCCCAAATGGCTACCATCGCCGAGCAGGAGAAACGATTGCGCTTCATTGCCAGGCTGTAAATGAAAATGGCTGGCGATATGCACCACCGGATACTGCTGCGTCAGCACCTCTTGAAAGGCGGACTCAGTAAATTGTTCATCGAGACGAATCGTGCCGGGGAGAACACCTTTCCTGTCCTGACTCTGCTCGTCACGGATGATTCCGTGTAATTCCTCGGGTACAGCAGGCAGGGCATTGAAGGCTGGATGTGCTTTGGAAACCCCTAATCCAGCAGCGGTCCAGGTTGCCTGTGGTGAGGTCAGCAACAACTGATGGCCAGCGAGGGTAAACAG
>JAYVFX010000695.1:0-4149 GCA_043772795.1 Deltaproteobacteria bacterium | reverse complement strand
TCCTTTAACGGCGTAATGATGCGACCGCGACTGGTATAATCTTCGGGGTTTGCACTTGCGACAATAACAATGTCGAGAGGCAGACGAATCTTGAAGCCTTTGATCTGAACATCCTTCTCTTCCATCAAGTTGAAGAGTCCGACTTGTACTTTTTCCGTCAAATCTGGCAGCTCATTGACGGCAAAGATCCCACGATTCGTTCGCGGAATCAGCCCATAATGAATCGTCTCTTCATCAGCAAGATGGCGACCTTCAGCGACTTTAATGGGATCAACTTCCCCAATCAAATCGGCAACCGCCACATCTGGAGTGGCCAGTTTCTCCGCATAACGTTCGTCACGATGAAGCCAACAGATTTCCAAATTATCGCCCCGTTCAGCGGCAAGACGGCGCCCCACAGGGGTAATGGGCGTAAAAGGATCTTCTGGAATCTCAGCATCGCGGATGATCGGGACATACTCATCAAGCAAAGACACTAGCCCGCGAATGATACGCGACTTCGCTTGGCCACGTTCTCCCAAGAACACCACATGATGGCCGGCAAGAATCGCATTCTCAATGTCAGGAATGACCGTGTCATCATACCCCACGATCCCGGGGAGGATACGTTCTCCGACAGCAAGCCGCCGAATCAAATTGGCGCGCATTTCTTCGCGGACCGGCAGAACACGGTAGTTTGCCTTTTGCAAATCTCCAACGGTTTTCGCCTCGCGGCGTAGTGTTTCGGTGTTGTGTTGCACAGGAGAATTCACCTTTAGTTAGAACTTCCCCCCACAGCAGGCGATGAGGAGAGAAAATAGGGGCGGAGTCGATCGTAACTCTCAAATAGATGCTGTGGCATGACCCGTACCGTGCCAATGACTGGCATGAAGTTGGTATCGCCAGTCCACCGCGGTACCGCGTGCCAGTGGAGATGGTCTGCAATCCCAGCTCCAGCACACACGCCGAGATTGAGGCCAACATTGATCCCTTGCGGTTGCAGTGCCGTTTTCAAAGTTCCCACGGCAGAACGCACTTCATGCATCAGGTCGGAGAACTCTTGGTCAGAAAGCTCGGCCAGGTCCGCAGTATGGCGATGCGGCGCAACCATAAGGTGACCGTTATTGTAGGGATACTTGTTCAGCATGACGCACACGTATGGGGTCACACGCAAGATCAGATTCTCTCGCAGTGACTTTTCTTCTGACGATATGCAGAAAATGCAACCCTGGGATTTTTTCTCTTCGATATAGCGCATGCGCCAGGGTGCCCAGAGTACTGTTGTCTCATTTTCTGTACCATCAGGAAGCTGAGGGTCGCGACTACTCATTCGTCGTTCTCTGCGTCAGTATCGTCATCTTCCAACTCATTGTCATCGTCATCCAGGTCATCATCCCCTGCGAGGTCATCCTCGGAGACTGGTTGGCCATCGACCCGCAGACGCAATTCTTTACCGACTTTGAACAGGGGGACCTTCTTTGCAGCAACAGATACAAGGGCTCCAGTACGGGGATTCCGCCCCTCACGAGCCTCGCGTTGTTTCACCATGAAACTGCCAAAGCCGCGAATTTCAATGCGGTCGCCCTTTGCGAGGGCCTCCGACATACTGTCAAAGACGGCATTGACCATCACCTCGGCATCCCGTCGGGAGAATCGAGGGTATTGCAGTGCGACTTCTTCGATCAAATCCCGCTTAGTCACAACTCCACGTCCTTCCTCAAAAAAGTCGGAGACTAAGATGCAAGGGTTCAATCCCCTCGGATCCGCTGGGACCAATACTTTCACAGGCAGACACTAAAGAGCAGACGGCCGGAAGCACTTCGAACATTCCACACCATGGGTATCGTCTCGTTACTGCTATACCCTGTAGTGGGAGAGGTTCGTGGCCCTTTACCGACGTCTTCCCCCTCTGTCATTTCCCTCGTCTTTATCAAGTCGAAGTTCTTCGCGCAGAATATCTTCAAAGGAGAATCGCGCCTCTTCTCGTTCACGTTTCAGATAGGTTTCCACCTCTACGCGTTCTTCGGTCCGTCGCAAGGCTTTAATGCTAAGCCCCATTTTGTGCTCACGCGGATCGATGTGAAGGACCTCAGCCTCGACCTCTTTCCCTACCTGAAAGAGGGTTGACGGCTTCTCTACTCGTTCAGTGGAGAGTTGGGAGATATGGACAAGTCCTTCAATCCCCTCTTCGATTTCGACAAAAATGCCAAAATCAGTCACGCTTGTGACATTCCCTTTGATTCGGCTGCCGACCGGGTGGCGCTGCGTCAGCGTGAGCCACGGGTCAGAAATCACTTGTTTGATGCCGAGTGAGACTCGCTCATTTTCGACATCGACCCCGAGAATAACGGCATCAACTTCGTCACCTTTCTTGTACAGCTCAGAGGGATGCTTCACCTTCTTCGTCCAATGAAGGTCTGAAATATGTACAAGACCATCAATCCCTTCTTCGATTTCAACGAAGACGCCGAAGTCAGTAATGCTCTTGATCTTTCCGTGAATGCGAGTTCCGACGGGGTGATTTTCCCGCACCTGCTCCCATGGATTGGGGCCAACTTGCTTGAGTCCAAGCGAGATGCGGCGGTGTTCGGGGCTGACCTCTAAGACGACCACTTCAAGGTCTTGTCCGACCGTTAACAGTTTCGACGGGTGCGTGATCCGTTTCGTCCACGATAGCTCTGACACATGGAGCAGCCCTTCCACACCCTTTTCCAGTTCGACAAATGCGCCGTAGTCTGCCAGGCTCACCACTTTTCCATTGACATGGCCCTCGACAGCATAACGCTCAGTGACAGTATTCCACGGGTCCGGCACTAGTTGTTTCATGCCGAGCGACACCCGCTGCCGATCACCGTCATACTTGAGCACGACGACTTGAATTTTTTCCCCGGCAGAAATCACTTCCGAAGGGTGACCAATGCGTCCCCAGGACATATCGGTCACATGCAAAAGGCCATCGATCCCACCCAGATCGACAAACGCGCCGTAGTCTGTGATGTTCTTGATCGTTCCTTCGATAATGACACCCTCTTCGAGGATCTTTAAGGTTTCGTCGCGCAGATTTGCGCGCTCAAGTTCTAATACAGCGCGGCGGGAGACGACGACGTTCGCGCGGGCGCGGTTGAATTTGAGGACAGCAAATTGGCCCTTTTTTCCCACAAAACGGTCGAGATCACGAACAGGCCGAATATCCACATGAGAGCCGGGAAGGAAGGCAAGTACGCCAATATCAACCTTGAGGCCGCCTTTCACTTTGCCAACGATTACTCCGTCGATGGGGGTCTTTGTATTGTAGGCCTCTTCGATATCGTGCCAGACTCGATGCTGTTCCGCTTTAGCCCGAGAGAGGACAATGCCTTCTTGTTCCGCGTCTGCCGCATCGAAAAAGACCTCAATCTCTTCTCCTTCTTGGACAGAAAGCCGGCCGTCGCGTAAACGAAATTCAGAAACAGGAATATGTCCCTCTGACTTGTAGCCAATATCAACGGTGACAAACTCCGATCCGATCTTTACTACTCGACCGCGGACGATCTCTCCGGGCTTGACCGACTGCAGGCTTTCTTCAAACATTTGCCCGAAATCTTCGCCCATGCCGCCTCCCTTGGGCGGCCTCGTTTCGGTGAGTGTTTCTTTGTCTTGTTCCATGTTACTCGTGTACCCCCTAGGAATCTCCCTGATGCTCGCCTTTCCATACTCTCCTACCCACCAGGTTGCAAGAGCGTAGTTGGGTTTTTTCTCCTGCCATATCAGCACTTTCGCGCGTTATCGACATGGCGAAGCATAACATCGACGACTTCGCGTAAGGAGAGCGCCGTGGTATCAATTCCAATTCCGTCTTCTGCACAGCGTAACGGGGCATGTTCACGACCGCTGTCTCGTTGGTCTCGTTCAGTCATTTCCCGCACTGTTGTCTCAATGGTCGTCGCCACCCCTTGTTGCTGTAATTCCAAATACCGCCGTCGACCACGTTCTTCGGCAGATGCGTCTAAATAGAACTTCACGTCTGCGTCGGGAAACACAACGGTGCCAATATCACGGCCTTCCATTACAATCCCACCACCCTCACCCATATTTCGTTGTAAGTTCAGCAGACCTTGGCGCACGGCAGGCTGCGCCGAGACTTTCGAGGCCATCTGACTAACTTCTGGCTGGCGAATTGCTGTGGTAATG
>JAYVFX010000694.1:0-8263 GCA_043772795.1 Deltaproteobacteria bacterium | reverse complement strand
GATTGTGGCGCAGGGGGTCAATGAATTTTTGTGGAGTACGGCGAAAGCGCCACAGATCCTTACGTTGCCGCTGGTGTTCCTGGTCTGTACACTGCCCGCATCTCTGGCGCTGGCACCGGCACTCTTGGCGCGGGAGATGGCACCGGGGCAAATGCGGATTGCGCGGACACTGGCACTGGTTGTATTTATCGCACTTGGGGCATACACGCTCGCTGGAATTTCCAATTCGCGCTACACATTACCAGCGGCGGCGGTGATTTCGCCACTAGTGGGGTTTGCGCTGATGGCATGGAGAGTGCAGGCGATGGCAGTGGCGGGGTGACGCCGCCATCAATCTCGATCGCCGCGTGAGAGCCGCAATCGTCCAGCATGCGCCGAAGTCGGCGGACTTTATCCACGCTCGACTCGATAAAACTCTGACCGCCAAATCCCGGATTGACGCTCATAATCAGAATCTGGTCAACAACAGGAAGTATCTCTTCAAGGGTTGATAGCGGTGTGCTGGGGTTGAGCACAACTCCGGCTTTTTTATCGAGCTGTTTGATTTGTTCGATCGTTCGATGCAGGTGCGGACAGGTTTCCTGGTGGACCAGTATGATGTCTGCTCCAGCGTGCGCAAAGTCTGTGAGGTACCGTTCAGGTTCTACGATCATTAGATGCACATCAAGAGGGAGTGTCGTACTCTTTCGTACTGCTTCTACAACCAGTGGACCAATAGTGATATTCGGTACGAAGCGACCGTCCATCACATCAACGTGAATCGCATCAGCTCCGGCGTGTTCGACTGCTTCGATCTGTTGTCCCAAACAACGAAAATCCGCTGAGAGGATTGAGGGGAGGATTTGTACAACAGCCATAGATGACCTCTCACACAAAAACGTTACTGACTGGGAGTTGTAATTGTGACAGAACCACGGAGATGAGTGTGTCGCCCGCGCGGAAGACCTGTGGGGTTCCATAATGGCCATTGGTTAAACGAAAAACCGTGACCTCCCGCCGATCGGTATCCACCAACCAATACTCGTCTACGCCATTGCGTTCGTAGATGGCTTTTTTCTCTGTGCGATCACGCAAAGCGGTTGGGGTTGAAAGGATTTCAACGACGAGGTTCGGTGCAATTTCGAGAAACTTTCCTTGTCGTGGAGGAGGCCCTGCTTGCAGCCGAGCGGTGGAAATAAAGGAAACGTCCGGTTCGAGCGTATCTCCTGACGGAAGGCGATAACCAGTACTTGAGCCAAACACTTCCCCTAGCTGATATTGAGATGCGCAGTTAAAGAGAGGAGATACGATTCGTGCTTCTGTATTTCCATGCGGCCAGCCAGCAGGTGGAGTCATCACAATACTCCCGTTTAGCAGCTCGTAATGATTCGTATCCGAGGTTGGTAACTCGTTGAGCCATTCCTCGAACTCATCCTGAGTGAACATTTCAGTAGAAACGAATGCGGTTTGTGGCATAATACGCCTCGACGATGGCTGACTTTTCGTCAACGTACCACAGGGAGGTGTCCATGACCACCAATCGTGACCTCACCGCAACTTGGACCTATCACAACGACACTAAACATTCGCTGCAAAGTATCCGCAGTAATCGCCATTCCCTCGACTGGGAGAATAAGCCGCTGCCGTTCAAGATTTACTCCTCGCTTGCACCGATTACGCTTCCGCAGAATACGCCACCAGTGCAGATGCCGACGCTGTCAGCCATTGCTGCACCTAGTGGCACAGTTCAAGGCGAGCACCTACCTGATCTTCGTACGCTCGCATCTTTATTGTTTCTTTCCGCGGGGATTACCAAACTCCGGACCTATCCCGGCGGTGAAGTCTACTTCCGCGCCGCTGCCAATACCGGTGCGCTGTACCATATCGACCTCTATCTCGTCTGTGGTGACCTTCCTGACTTGCCTGCTGGTGTCTATCACTTTGGACCGCATGATTTCTCATTGCGGCGGTTGCGGGCTGGCGACTATCGGAACGTCCTTATCCGCGCAAGTGGTGACGAACACACAGTGAAGCACGCGCCAGTGACGCTCATTTGCACAAGTACCTATTGGCGCAATGCGTGGAAGTATCAGGCGCGGACCTATCGTCATTGCTTTTGGGATGCGGGAACCTTGCTCGCGAATTTTCTTGCCGCAGCAACAGCTCAGGACGTACCAACACAGGTCGTTGCTGGCTTTGTCGATGCAGAAGTGAATCAGCTCCTCGGTCTCGACACTGCACGTGAGATGGTGGTTGCACTGCTTCCATTAGGTTGCACAGCATCGTCCGCTCCATCTATTTTTCCTGATCTAACGGTTTTGGATCTTCCAACCGTGCCGCTCTCCGGCCATGAGGTTAAGTATCCAGCTATTTGTACGATGCACGCAGCCTCCTCGTTACTGAGCGCGGAAGAGGTACGCATCTGGCGGAACGGAACGGTACACCAAACAGAAGAAACGCAGACCAGCGGAAAGCTGTTTCCCTTAACGCCTTTGAACGTTGCCGAACTGCCGCCTGCACCGCTTGAGCGTGTGATTCGTCACCGTGGCTCAGCTCGCAAATTTTCGCATGTGCCAATCCGCTTTACTCAACTCTCAACTATTCTCCAGCGTTCGACTCATGGGGTACCAACGGATTTCTTGACTCCATTCGGTGCGACGTTGATCGATGTGTACCTGGTTGTGAATGCGGTCGAGGGTCTTCCTTCTGGAGCGTACTTTTTTCATCGTGAACAACAGACATTGGCATTGCTACGTGAAGGCAACTTTCGCAAAGAAGCAGGATACCTTGGGCTCGGCCAGGAACTGCCTGCCGATGCGAGTGTGAATATTTTCTGTCTTGCGAACTTGCCGTCAATTCTCGAACGCTTCGGCAATCGTGGGTACCGTGCAGCCCAACTCGAAGCCGCAACTATCGGTGGTAAATGTTACCTGGCGGCCTACGCGCTTGAGCTTGGTGCAACTGGGCTGACCTTCTTTGATGATGATGTAACCGTATTCTTTTCTCCACATGCTGAGGGGAGAAGTGTCATGTTCCTCACAGCCATTGGTACGCCAGCGAAAAGAGTGGCATAGTTGCCTCCGTCGCTTTCCCTGGAGTCTACAAATTCCAACTCACAAATTGTCCCTGCGCAATGCGGGTTGGTGTGGAGGTCGGGTCGGTTAGGGATAAACAGTAAATATGGGAGGCCGTGGTTGCGGATACTGGGGCGATGAGATACCCGGCAAATGCGAGCGCGCTCCCGTCCGGGGCAAGTGGTGGATGAGAGAGTGCGTATTGATCGAAGAAGGAGAGGATAAACATCTGCTCACGACTGGGGAGAAAGCGTACGAGTTCCGCTTTCTCGCCGGTTGCCCGCACGAGACGATTCCAACACAAATAGTTCTGTCTTTGATCAATCGTGAGATACAGGAGAAAATCGCTCCGCGGGGACCAGAAAAATCCAATGACTGGCTCATTGAGTACAGTTGACGTACATCCGGTCCCTAAGTCCAAGATGTTGACCTGGGGAAAGATGGATGACCCGGATCGTGACACAGAACTAAAAGCGAGCGCTTGACCATCGGTAGACCACAAGGCCACGGCGCCGCTCCCCACTGTTGTCACTGGACCTTTCTCGCCGGTATCAACGTCGTACAAGAACAGCGTGTCGTCCCCGGTGTCGTGGCGTTCAACGCAGGTCAGAAGATTGTCCTGTGGGGACCAGACCGGTACACGAAAGTCTCCTGGGCGATCGGTAATCTGCGCAAGAATTTGCCCTGAAGAGGTGTCCACGATGACCACGCGCGCAGAAGCAGATGCCGAACGGTTTCCACCGACATGGACAGCCAGTTTGTCGCCCTTCGGCGACCACGACCAGAAGAGAGGTGCCCCGCTGATGATTGGGGTGGTGATACCGAGTTGGTCGAGCTTGATAATTTCGAGTGATAGCCGTTTTTCTCGTTGAACGAGTGCGGCAAAGGCGTTGCCTCGGGGAGACCAGTTCCCATAGATTGGCATTCCTCCTGACAATCCACTCAGCTCCCACGACTCGATCCCGTCGGCAGCAACGGCGTACAGGCTAGTTTCCAGTTGTGACTCTGAGGTGCTTCGCATACCGAAACATGCAATCTGGTTGCCATCTGGAGCCCAGGCTGGCCACATGTGGGTCAGACGTAGCGGTACATTTTCTGTGTCTTTTTTTTCTTGGTGTTCCTCCCAGCTCCACGTGAGTTGCTGTTGGCGTTTGCTGGAGGGAGTCCAGGCAAAGACGTTGCCATCTTCACCGGTAAATACGACTTGAGGAGGGCGAGGAGTCTTGAGTATAGTCATGGTAGTTTCAATGAGTTATCGTTTTGCGCCTTCTAGAACAATCACAGGTTGTTTACGGCCGCGTTCACGTCGCAGCAGCACGTACAGCGCCCCGGGTCCGCCGTCATGCGCGCGTGCCGTTGCAAACGCCAATACCAATCGACAGAGTTTACCACGTGTCAGCCATTGCCTGAGGCGGTCTTTCAGGATTGGCACTTGGCCGGGCGAGTTCCGTCCACGTCCATGGACAATCAGTAGGCAACGGAGCCCTGAGTTTACCGCCTTGAGCACAAACTGTTCGACTTCGACTTGAGCCGCATCTGAGGTCATACCGTGCAGATCCAGTGCGGCTTGTCGTGAGAATTCTCCACTCCGGAGCTTTCGCACGAGCCGAATATCAAGTCCGCTGACGCACGCTTCTACGTATTCGTCTGTATCAGTGATGTCAAACCCTGTTCGCCCGGCAACCAAGTCGTAGAGCTCGGCAAGGGCTTCGTTCTCTTCTGTTTGTGCTCGTAACGGCAAGGGGGGCGGAACCGTATTGACACGTACTCGTCCATCAGACTTTAGTCGTGTTACCTCTTGCATGTGGCGAGAAAAGAGATCCTCCTCGCTTTCGTTGGGTTCCTGTACTTGCACTGGAGGCGGTACAGGTTTGATTGAAGCGAGCGGTTTCTCGGGAATCTTGACCGTCTTCTTCAAATCACGAAACGGATTGTTAAAGCCGGAAGACATGGCCGGATCGTACAGAAGAAGGATGAAGAGAACAAGCAAGTCACACTATAGAGTGCTGAACCCTGGACAGAGAATACTCGGCTTGTCGAATCCAGTTCCGGGTATAGAATCTTCGCTGATTACCCGCTTTGCCACGGTGAGAAGCATTTCGTTCGGGGAAGGTCTAGCAATGCGCAACTGTATGGAGGACATATGAGCAACGATAAATTCTGGGAGGAACAGAATGTGCGCGGAGCACAGCTTTATCAACAAGGAAAATATGCCGATGCAGAGCACGCATTCCGCGTTGCGTTACAAGAAGCTGAACAATTCGGTCCAGCCGATACTCGTGTAGCGGTGGTCCTGAATAATCTGGCGAGCCTCTGCCATAACCAACATAAATTGGGTGAAGCGCAAACCTTGTACGAGCGCGCGCTGACAATCCGGCGCGACGTCTACGGTCAGGATCATCCACTGGTGGCACAAAGTCTGAATAATCTGGCATCGCTCTATCGTGATCTCGGCAAGTACAATGAGGCAGAAACGTATTTACAGCACGCGTTAGGTATTGCGGAGACGTTAGTCGGGCCTCAGCACTGGCGTATTACTAATTGTCTCAACAACCTTGCTGCTGTGTACACCGCGCAGGCTCGCTATGAGGAGGCCGCCGCATTTTTTCAGCGGTCACTGACTATTCGGCAACGTTTTTTTGGTGATAACGATCCGACGGTGGCGACAACTCTGTGTGGGCAAGCGGAACTGGCCGTTGCTCGAGGTCAACTCAGCGAGGCTGAACCTCTGTTTCGGCGTGCGCTGACAATACGGGAGAAACACCTCGGGGCTGAGCATCCGGGAGTCGCGGTCCTGTTGGAAAAATTCGCATCCTTCCTGCGCCAGACTGCACGCGAGACTGAAGCGACAGAGATGGAAGTACGGGCGCGGAGCATCCGTTCGCGGATTGCTATTCCAGCAGAATAATCAGTAACAGAAGGTGTGTATATACTCTGCACGGGCAGCAATTGCGCTTTTCTCGTTCTTCGCAACACGGCGATGAATCGCCGTGCTACATAACAACGCCCCGTAAACGGGACTGAAGAGCCGGATTTATCCGGCGTCGTCTAGTAGCACGGGCATTTATGCCCGTGGAGAAAAGCGCAGTTTGTTCCCGCATCCAGTATAGTTACCCCAAATCATTTAGGAGACCTATAGATAACTGCGGTCGTGAAAGATCGGTTACTGGGCCGCTTGAAAGCGTGCCTCGGTGGTAAGGAGGAGCTATGGCGCAAACATTATTGTTGAAAAACGTACGTCTGATCGATGGTATTGCCAATCAACCGCAAGCTGGGGTGTCGATTCTGGTCAGTGGCGACCGTATCAGCAAAGTCGAGCGCGGTGAGATTCCTACGCTGCCTGATGCGCAAGTCATCGACCTCGCTGGCAAGACCGTGCTTCCTGGTCTCATCGACACCCATATCCACTCCACTTTCATGGATCGGGAGTGTCTGCCGCTCTTCTTGGCCGCCGGAGTCACAACTGCCCGTGATGTGGGTGGCAAGCTTGAGAAAGTCAAACAACTCAGAGCCGATCTGAACAGTGGAGCACAGCTCGGGCCGCGACTGTTCATCTGTGGGCCATTGCTCGATGGGGCCGATTCCAGCTTCGATCCGCGCGGCCCGTATGCGGAACTGCTCGACAGCATTCCGACGCCCGCGGCAGTGCCGCAAAAGATCGGGAGTTTACTTGCCGCTGGAGTCGACGGCATTAAACTGTACTTCACGCTTCCACCCGAGACGGCAAAAGCAGTGATTCGCTTTGTCGAGAAACGCGTTCCGATCACCGGGCATCTCGGCTATACGCATTCACTTGATGTGATTAGAGAAGGAATCGATGGCTTGGAGCATGTGTGGATCTCTCCGTATAACGACATCTGCGCGCTGGACCTACAATTTGGCCCCGGTACTCCAGTGACCTCCATGATGGACCGTAACTTTGCCATGCGTACGTTCAAAGGCTGGGAAGAGGCTGATCTCAAAGGCGCGCGTGCGCAGACCTGGTTTGAGGCGATGGTCAAACATCAAGTGAATATGGGTACTACGCTTGATCTGCTGTGGACATCCAAATGTGGGACAGAAGCAGCGCTGCGCGACGTTGATCGTCCTTACGTGACCCCGATGGCGCTCGCGCGGCAGAAGAAGCTTGCCGCGCATGTTGGAGAGCGGCCAGACTGGAACATCTTTCCTGGCTTCGAGCCGAGTCATGGCTCCAAGGCGTTGGAGAAACACCAAGAGGCGACCCGCATGTTACACGAAGCTGGTGGGCTCGTTGTTGGCGGTACGGATTGTGGTGGCATTGCCTATCCACCGCCAGGATTCGGTCTTTTGCGCGAGATTGAACTCTTGACGGAAGCGATTGGGGCGATGGCAGCATTGAAAGCGGTGACCTCGGTTGCTGCTCGTTATCTCCGACAACAAGATAATCTGGGGAGTATTGCACCTGGGCGCTACGCAGATTTGCTAGTAGTCGATGGCGATCCGTTACGCGATCCGCGCGAGTTGCGCAAGCTGACGACTGTCTACCGCAGCGGTGTAGCCTACGATCCCCAGAAACTCCTGGCCCAGATGCCTAAATCGGATGCGGGACACTGATTCAGTGTGGATAAAGTCCAGCTCGGAGCTATAAAGATATGCAGTTGCATAGTGATGAAAGTCAGGGAGCGGCAATGAAAACGGTCTGGGTCATCGACGGAGCCTATCTGTTCAATTTCGGAAAGACGTATCCCTTCGACTACCTCAAGTTGAAGCAGGAGATGGTGCGCTTGAACGGGGGGCCCATCTACGAAAGCTACTACCTGAACTCCACGCCTGACCCCACCACCGACGCACAAAACGCTTTTTACACGTGGCTCAAAGCTGCGGCACCGAAAGGCCCAAAGTTGCGAGTCCAGCTGTACAAGCTAAAGGATGTTCATAACGCATGCCCGAACTGCAAGCATCAGTTCGATCGCCACGTACAGAAGGGTGTGGACGTTGGTATCGCCACGCTCCTCATTAAGCTGGCCGCACAAAACGTGTATGACCGACTCATTTTATCCGCCGGCGACGGAGACTTTGAAGACGCTATCTCGTACGTAAAATCCGAACTGCACAAAGAAGTGTGGGTCAATGGCTCACAGGACAATCTCTCCACGGACCTACAGTCGTACTCCGACAACGTCTTGTGGCTCGAAGACATGCTTCCTGCGATCGGCAAATGAATCTCATCGGGTAGCCAAGGAGAGTAA